>DATHFL010000153.1:0-2476 GCA_035318125.1 Solirubrobacterales bacterium
CGGCGCCGGGTGGACGACGAGGCCGGCGGGCTTGTCGACGACCGCCAGCGACTCGTCGAGGTGGACGACCCGCAGCTCGGGCTCAGCCACTGCCCTGCTCCCCCTCGGCGTCGCGGACGTAGATCACGGCCAGCAGGACGACGCCGCAGGTGATCGCGATGTCGGCGACGTTGAACGTCGGCCAGGAGCCGAGGTCGATGTAGTCGGTCACCGCGCCGGCGAAGACGCGGTCGGCGAGGTTACTGAGGGCGCCGCCGGCAACCAGCCCGCTCGCCGCCCACATCCCCCGCCGGCCCGGGTCGCGGGCGAAGAGGTAGACGATCAGGCCGAGCGCGGCCAGCGTCACCGCGACGAGGCCGATGCCGGCACCGCCGGCGAGGCCGAAGGCGACGCCGCGGTTGTGGGAGAGGGTCAGCTGCAGCGGGCCCAGCACCTCGACGTGCTCGCCTGGCACGAGGTTGGACTCGATCGCCGACTTGGCGACCTGGTCGACGACGAAGACCAGCGTGGCGAGGATGCCGGCGAGGGCCCAGGGGCGGGTCTCGAACCGGCTCACCCGCGGATCAGGCCGACGACGATCGCCTCGGCGACGAAGAGGACGATGAGCCCGATCATCGGGCTGAGGTCGAGCGCGAAGCCGCCGCCGCCGATCGGCGGCAGGAAGCGGCGGAAGAAGTTGAGGTAGGGGTCGGTGGTCTCGGTGACGAAGTCGAGCACCGCCCGCAGCCAGGGCCGGTAGGGCATCCGCGGGATGAAGGAGATGACGATCCGGGCGAAGATCAGGACCACGTAGACGAGGAAGAGGGCGGCGACGTAGTCGGCGATGTCGCCGCGGTCGAGTGCGAGCGGCAGCGAGCTCACCCGCGCATCCTCTCCAGCGAGGCCTCGACCGCCGCTTCGAACGCCTCGCGGGCGCCTTCGCGATCGAGCGCTTCCAGGCCGGCCTCGGTGCTGCCGCCGGGCGAGGCGACCGCCCTGCGCACGTCCGCCGGGTGGCGGCGGCGCAGCAGCTCGGCCGTGCCCGCGGTCGTCTCCACGACCAGCTCCCTGGCCAGCTCCGGGTCGAGCCCGGCGCGGGCGCCGGCGTCGGCCAGCGCCTCGACCGCCAGCGCCAGGTAGGCCGGAGCGCAGCCCATCACCGCGGTGGCGGCGTCGAAGCGCTCGTCGGGCAGCTCGACCACGAGCCCGAGGACCTCCAGCTTCTGCCGCACCGCCGGCGAGGGCGGGCCGCTGAGGCAGAGGACGCCCTTGCGCATCTCGACCGCGACGTTCGGCATCATCCGGTGGACCTCGGCGGCGGGGAAGGCGTCTGCGACCGCCTGCAGCGAGGTCGCGCCGAGCAGCGAGACCACCACCTTCGCGCCGCTCAGCTCGGCCGCCGCCTCCGCCAGCTTCGCCGGCTTCACCGCGAGGACGACCAGATCGGCGCGCTCGCCGAGCTCCCGGTTCGACACCGCCTCGCCCCCCAGCTCCCCGGCAAGTTCCCGCGCCCGCCCGGAGCCGCTGTCGGAAAACAGCATCCCCTCGAACTCCCCGGCCCACCCGCGAGCCATCGCGGCGGCCATGTTTCCGGAACCAGCAAACCCAACGATCATCAGGGCGGAGCCTATCCAGACCTACGAGTTGGCCCGGTGGGGGATGCCGAGCATCCAGCGCAGGCGTCCCCCACCGGGCCCCAGCGCTAAGACTGGTTGAAGAAGCCCTTGTCGATCAGCCTCGCCTTTTCCTCGGCGGAGACCTCGACGTTGCGGGGCGTCAGCAGGAACATCTTCTCGGCGATCCGCTGCATGCCGCCGTCGAGGGCGTAGGTGAGCCCCGAGCAGAAGTCGATCATCCGCTTCGAGAGATCGTGGTCGGCGGTCTGCAGGTTGAGGATCACCGGCACCGAGCGTTTGAACTGGTCGGCGACCTGCTGGGCGTCGTTGAAGTTGCGCGGGATCACCAGGTGGACCTGGATGTCGTTGCCGCCGTTGTCGACCGGGCGCAGCGTCCGGGTGCGGCTGGCGGCAATCGGTTCGTCGTCGCCGAAGATGTCGTCGATCTCGTCGCGGCGGGGCCGGCGCGAGGTCGGCAGGCGGCGCACCGAGGAGCTGCCTTCGCCGCGTTCGCGGCGGGCCTCGAAGACTTCCTCGGTCCCGGTCTCGGGCTCGAAGTCTTCCTCGTATTCGGGGCCGTAATCGTGGTCCTCGGCCAAGCCGAAGTAGACCAGCGCTCTATGCCAAGTGTCCCGTAGGGCCATCTGTCTCGCGTGTTTCGGCCTCGAACGGCCGACTCCTTTACGAATTATTCCCAGATTTCGAGCGAAATCACACGAAAAGGGCGTGGCCGAGGCGGACGATCGTCGCTCCCTCCTCGACCGCGACCCGCCAGTCCTGCGAGGTTCCCATCGAGAGCCGCTCCAGCCCGTTGGCCGCGGCAAGCTCGGCGAGGCGGGCGAAATAGGGCCGTGAGTCCTCCGGATCGGCGCTGAAGGGCG
>DATHFL010000154.1:0-7901 GCA_035318125.1 Solirubrobacterales bacterium
GATCCGCTTCTGGGACTCGGTCTCGGCCCAGATCTCGGCCCGCACGGTGACCAGCCCGTCCTCGCGCGGCTCGACTTCGAGGACCGAGACCTCAACCGAGTGCGGAACCTCCTGGCGGGTTCGGTTCAGCACTTGCTCGCGGATCAGCTCGGCCAGCAGCAGCTCGCTCGACTGATCGCTGCGATCCTCGGGCGGGTACATGTACGGGCCCTCCGGGACGAGCTCGCCGAGCCGCTCCAGCAGCGGCGGCAGCCCCTCGCCGGTCTTGGCGCTGATCGGGAAGACCTCGTCGACCCCCTCCAGCCCGGCCGCCTCGGCGAGCACTGGCACCAGCTCGTTGGGGCCGAGGCGGTCGGCCTTGTTGACGGCGCAGATCACCGGCAGCCCGGTGCCGGCCTTGAGCAGCGCCCGGACGATGAAGCGGTCGCCCGGCCCCACCCCCTCCTCGCCGTTGACGACGAAGAGGACGACGTCGGAGTCGGCGAGCTCGCGCTCGACCCGCCCCTGCATCCGCTCGGTGAGGACGTCGCGCGGACGCTGCACGCCCGGCAGGTCGACGAGGATCAGCTGGCGCTCGGCCTTCAGGTCGGTGACGACGCCGCGGATCGCCCGGCGGGTCGTCTGCGGGCGACTGGAGACGATCGCGACGTGGGAGCCGACGAGGGCGTTGACGAGGGTCGACTTGCCGACGTTGGGGCGGCCGGCGAGCCCGACGAAGCCGGCGCGGGTCATCGCAGCCCGGCGAGCACGCGCGCCTGCAGCGCCAGCATCTCGCCGTCGTCGGTCTCGTGGTCGTAACCGCAGAGGTGGAGGACGCCATGGACCGCCGCCTCGGTCACGTCGGTGCAGTGCTCGGGACAGATCGCGACGTCGCCGAGCTCGCGCGGGCCGACCGCGGGACCAAGTTCGTCGATCGGGAAGGCGAGGACGTCGGTCGGCGCGTCCCTGCCGCGGTGATCGCGGTTGAGCTCGCGGATCCGCTCGGCGTCGACGATCTCCACCGCCAGGTGCCCCTCGCCGACCCTGGCAGCGTCGAGCGCGGCGGCGACGGCGTCGCGCAGGTCGGGGGGGACGTCGGTCAGGTCTACCGTCACGAACGCGGCGTCGGCCCGTGTTCGGCGCGGGCGTCCCGCTCGCGGGCGCCGTGCTCGTCGTAGGCGGCGACGATCCGCTGGACCAGCTTGTGGCGGACCACGTCCTCGCCGCCGAAACGGACGAAGGAGATGTCCTGGACGTCGCTGAGGATGTCGGTGACCGCGATCAGTCCCGAGCGCTGATCGGTCGGCAGGTCGACCTGGGTCACGTCCCCGGTCACCACCATCCGCGAGTTGAAGCCGAGCCGGGTGAGGAACATCTTCATCTGCTCGGGGCTGGTGTTCTGCGCCTCGTCGAGGATCACGAAGGAGTCGTTCAAGCTGCGGCCCCGCATGAAGGCCAACGGCGCCACCTCGATCACGTTGCGTTCGAGGTAGCCGTTGACCCGGTCGGGGTCGAGCATGTCGAAGAGGGCGTCGAAGAGCGGGCGCAGGTAGGGGTCGACCTTGGCCTGGATGTCGCCGGGGAGGAAGCCGAGCCGCTCCCCCGCCTCGACCGCGGGCCGGGTGAGGATGATCCGCTGCACCTTGCGTTCGGTCAGCGCCGCCGCGGCCATCGCCACCGCGAGGAAGGTCTTGCCGGTGCCGGCGGGCCCGATCCCGAAGGTGATCGTGTGGCGGCGGATCGAGTCGACGTAGCGCTTCTGGTTCAGCGTCTTCGGCGCCACCTTGGTGTTGCGGTGGCGCCAGACGACGTCCTCGAGGATCTCGGCCGGGCTCTCTTCGGCGTCGAGGGCGCCGGTCACCGCTTCGATCGTCCCGGGGGCGACCTCGATCCCCTGCTCGATCAGCTCGACCATCTCGTCGACCACGGTCGCCGCGGCGGCGACGTCGTCGGGCTCACCCTCCAGCGTCAGCACGTTGCCTCGCAGGTGCAGGTCGGCCTCGAGCCGCCCGCGCAGCGCCTTCAGGACCGTGTCCTCGGAGCCGGCGAGCTCGGCGGCGACGCTGTTGTCGAGGGTCAGCTGCCTGCGGGCCAAGACCTAGGCACCCAGCTTCTGCCGCACCGCGGCGCTCACCCGCTTGCCGTCGGCGCGGCCGCCGACCTTCGGCATCAGTGCCGACATCACCTGGCCCATCTGCCGCTGCTCACTGGCACCCGTCTCCTCGATCGCGCCCTCGACCAGCTCCGCCAGCTCCTCGTCGGAGAGCTGCTGCGGCAGGTAGCCCTCGATCAGCTCCGCCTCGAAGCGCTCGGCGGCGGCCTGGTCGGCGCGCCCGGCGCCCTCGTAGGCCTCGGCCGCCTCGACCCGCTTCTTGCGCTCCCGCTGCAGCACCGCGACCTCGTCGCCCTTGCCCAGCTTCGCGTCCTGCTGCAGCACGTCGACGATCAGCCGCAGCGCCGCAGCGCGCTCGCGATCACGCGCTTTCATCGCCGTCCTGACGTCGTCTTGAACCCGCTCGAGAACGCTCATGCCGCCTAAGAGTAGAGGGCAGCCTTGGGGGTGACGGCGAGACCCTTGGAGACAAGGTCGCGGATGTCGAGGCTTACGAGCTGCCAACCGTTATGACGCGCGGCCGCAACATATGCGGCGTCATAGGCGGTCAGCTCGTGCTCGGCGACTAGTTCAAGCGTTAATTCGACGAGATCTTGGTCAAGCGTCGCGATGCGCTCTGCACAACGACGTCGCAAGACCTTCGTCAAAATTCGCGCGGCATCGGGCTGGCGGTCGCGAGCGCCGACCACGTTCGCGACCTCGTAGACAGTGAGGTCGAGTGCCGCCAGCGGTACACGCGGCTTGCGGATCAGCTGTCCCGCCGCCTCGTATTCAGCGTGCGGAGGCGTCGCCGAGGCAATCCATACTCCCGCGTCGAGCAGCATCTAATGCGATTCCCGGTCTTCCCGGATCAGCTGAGCGATGTCTCGGCCGCCGAAATCGAGGTCCAGCGAGTCCAGCAAGTGTCCGATTTCCTCGTCCTCACGGTTACCTCGAGCAGCAAGCTCGCGCTCGGCGAGGCGCTGCAGGAAGCCGCTGCGCGTCTCACCGATCTGGCGGGCCCGTCCGTCGAGGCGTGCGAGCAGGTCGTCGGGAATGGAGATCATCACCTTGGCCACGGGGTGAGTATAGACGGTATTGCCGGATGTCGTTAGCGCGGGCATGGGCGGAACCCTGACCGACCCCGGCGCACGCGTGGTGCGCAGATTGGAGAAATTCGGAGCCAACATTCGCGCGGAAGGCGCGCAGGCTCAGATTTCGACCAGCTCGACCTCGCCAAGCGGCATCTGCAGGAAGCGGGTGCCGATCGCGTGGAAGGCATCGGGGTCGCCGGTGCAGAGGAAGTCGTAGCTGCCCTCGCCCCGCGACTCGCGCGCCAACCCAACCCCCTCGAGCGTGCGCTGGACGGCGGCGGCGACGGCGTGGCCGCCGCTGACCAGGCGGACGTCGCGGCCGAGGATGCGCTGCAGCATCGGCGCCACCAGCGGGTAATGGGTGCAGCCGAGGATCAGGGTGTCGACTTCGGCCTCCCTCAGGGGAGCGCAATAGGCGCGGGCCATCGCCATCGTGTCCTCGTCGAAGAGCGAGCCATCCTGGATGAACGGCGCCAGGTCCGGCGCCGCGACCTCGATCACGTCGAGCCCGCGGCCGACCGCTTCCAGCGCCCGCCGGTAGGCACCGCTCTCGACCGTGTTCGGCGTCGCCAGCACCCCCACCCGGGCGTTGGCGGTGATCGCGGCGGCGATCTCGGCCTGCGGCTCGACCACCGGCACCACCTCCACCCCGCGCGCCGCAGCCACCTCCCGCGCCACCTCCTCGCCGACCGAGGTGGCGGTGTTGCAGGCGATCACCAGCAGCTTGGCGCCGCGGTCGAGCAGCAGCCCGGCGATGCGGCCGATCCGCTCGCGCAGCTCCCCTGGGTCCTTGTCGCCGTAGGGGAACATCGCCGTGTCGCCGAGGTAGAGGAAGTCCTCCTGCGGCAGCGAGACGAGGCACTCGTGGAGCACGGTGAGGCCGCCGACGCCGGAGTCGAACACGCCGACCGGCTGCGCCGGGCTCAGCTGTGCAGGCGCGCCGGGCAGAGCGTCAGGGCTTGACGGTCATGAAGAAGATCGTCACCACGACGACCAGCCCGGCGATCGGGCCGGCGACGCTGAGCCTGCGGGTGATCTCTTCGAATTCCTCGCTGAAGGTGTCGCCGTTCTTCAGGTCGCGTTCGGCCAGCGCCTGGGCCTTGCGGCCCTGAGGGCGGAAGAAGGCGTGCTGCAGCCCGAAGAGGATGAAGACCGCGAGGAACCCGATCGTGATGAACGCCTCGCCGCCGTCCCAATTCCCCTCGGCCATCACGTAGATCCCCGCCAGCAGGACCACCAGCATCCCCGGCGTGACGAGGTAGTTGTCGACCTTGCGGATCGCGTCGAAGAGGGCCGGCGCCGAGCGCGGGTGGTTCGGCAGGATCGAGAAGATGATCCCGTAGGCGAAGGTCGGGCCGAAGGCCAGGACCACGGCCAGGATGTGGATGAAGAGACCGACGCTGTAGCCGGTGATGTCCGCCAGCACCATCGGCGGAAACCCTATACGTCAGGACCGACGGAGCAGGAGCGCGGCCCAGTCGCCGTCGATGCGGCGGTCTTGCTCACTCAAACTCGAAGCGCCAAGCGCGGCAGCGACCGAGTCCACCTCGCTCGGCAGCAATCCGGAACAGACGACCGTTTCGGGAGCCGGGGGAGGGGTCGCCGGACCCTCCCCGCTGTTGTCCGCCGACCCCTCCCCCGGCTCCCGCCCACGCCCCATCATCAGTTCGGCCACGGCGCGCAGGATCGGGGCGGTCATGTTGGCGACGAGGGTCGGCGCCAGCTCAGGGAGCCGTTCGCGCAGGTTCATGCGTTCGAGCTGGAGCTCGACGCCGTTGACGGCAGCGTTTGCGGCTGCCGCCTCGATCGCGGCCGGCTCGTGGTCGTAAGCGCGGACCGGGGACCAGCCGAGCTTCGCGGCGGCGATCGCGAGGACGCCGGAGCCGGTGCCGAGGTCGACCAGCTCTCCCCCGGCCTCGCCGGCCGCCTCCAGCTCGCAGAGGAACTCGAGGCAGAGGCGGGTGGTCGGGTGGGCGCCGGTGCCGAATGCCTGCCCGGGGTCGACGACGACGTCGATCGCCCCCTCGCGCGGCGGCTCCCAGGAGGGGCGCAGCCAGAGGCGGTCGGCGACCAGCAGCGGCTTGTGGAAGTCGCGCCAGCGGTCGGCCCAATCGTCGGGGATCTCGGTGGCGCTGACCTCGACCCGGCCGCCGGCGATCGCGGCGTCGAGGTCGCCCAGCTCCGGCAGCTCCCCCTCGCCGCCGTAGATCGCGTACTCGACGTAGCCCGGCCCCCGTTCCTCCTCGACCCCGTTCGGCGCCAGCACCGTCAGCTCGGCGAGGACCAGGTCCGCCTGCTCGGGCGAGCAGCGGACCGCGAGGCGGATCAACGACAGCGCCTCATTTGAAGGCCCGGCGGACGCGGCTGAAAAGCCCCTCGCCGTGCTGGGGGTCAAGGTTCTCGTTCTCGAGCGTCTCGTCGAGGCGCTCGGCGATCTCGCGCTGCTCCTCGCTGAGGTTGGCTGGGACGACGACGTTGAGGACCACCCGCTGATTGCCCCGGCGGCGACTGTTGAGGCGAGGCAGGCCGGCGCCGCGCAGCACGTTTTCGTGGCCCGGCTGCGTCCCCGGCGCCACCTCGATCTCCTCCTCGCCCTCCAGCGTCGACACCGTCACCGTGGTGCCGAGCATCGCCTCGGTCGCGGGGATCGAGACGATGCTGATCAGGTCGGTGCCGTCGCGTTCGAAGCGCTCGTCCTCGCCGACCCGCACCTCGACGTAGAGGTCGCCGGCGGGCGCTCCGGGTTCGCCCGCGTGCCCGGCGCCGCCGATCCGCAGCCGCTGGCCGTCCTCGATCCCGGCCGGCACTTCGATCGCGCTGGTCCGGCTCTGGCGGGTGCGGCCGCTGCCGCCGCAGACCTCGCAGGGGGTCTCGGGGATTTTGCCGGCGCCGCCGCAGCGGTCGCAGGGGGCGCTGCGGACCATCTGCCCGAACGGCGTCCGCGTCACCTGGCGCAGCTCACCGGCGCCGCCGCAGCGCTCGCAGGTCGCGATCGGCGTCCCCGGCTCGGCGCCGTTGCCGTGGCAGTGCTCGCAGGCGTCGACGACGTCGTAGGTGACCTCGCGCCGCACCCCACTCACCACCTCGGCCAGCTCGATCTCGACTTCGATCGCGAGGTCGCCCCCGGCGGCCGCCCGGCGGCCGCCGAACCCGAAACCGCCGCCACCGCCGAAGAAGGCCTGGAAGATGTCGTCGATCGAGCCGAAGCCGGCACCCGGGTCGAAGCCGCCGGAACGCAGCCCCTCCTGGCCGTGGGCGTCGTAGGTGCGCCGCCGCTCGGCGTCGGAGAGCACCTCGTAGGCCTCGGCCGCCTCCTTGAACTTCGCTTCGGCCTCGGGATCGTGGCCGTTGACGTCGGGGTGCAGTTCCCGCGCCAGGCCACGGAAGGCCTTCTTGATCTCGGTCTCGCTCGCGTCCCGGGCGACCCCGAGGACCTCGTAGTAGTCGCGCGCCATCTCAGCTGTCGTAGACGGTCTCGAAGTAGCGGGAGAGCTCACGGGCGGCGTGGCGGACCGAGGCGATCGCCAGCGCGTAGTCCATCCGCAGCGGCCCGACCACGCCGACGGCGCCGAGGTTGCGGTGGCCGAGGCCGTAGTTGGCGCCGATCACGCTGACCGAGCGCAGGCCCGGCTGCGGGTTCTCGCCGCCGATCCAGAAGAAGACCGAGCGCCGGTCGAGCGAGGAGCGCAGCATCTGCAGCACGTCGGCCCGCCGCTCCAGCGCCGTCATCAGCTCGTCGGCGCGTGGCAGGTCGGGCAGGTGGGCCTCGGAGAGCAGCCGCGAGGTGCCCTCGAGGTAGAGGTCGCCGCTGCGCTCGGCGACGAAGTCGGTGAAGGTGGCGCCGAGGGTGGCGATGAACTCGGCCTCGACCCCGCTCAGCTCGGGATTGGTGAGGCGGCTCTCGATCATCCGCGCCCCCACGCCGAGGCCGGTGGGCGACTCGTTGAGGTAGCTCGACGCCCACGCGACCAGGCCGCCGTCGACCGGGCGGGAAAACTCGAAGACGCGGCGGGTGACGTCGCCGGTCGAGGCGATCGCGATCACCACGACCTTGTTCGGCTGCAGGCGCAGCACCTCGACCCGGTGGATCGTCGCCGCCAGGCTCGGCTCCGGCGCCGTCGCCATCGCCACCAGGTCGGTGACCTCGGCCAGCGCCGTCGTCGTCTCCCGCATCGCCGCGTCGACCTCCCGCCGCAGGCGCGAGAGCTCCAGCTCGACGCCCGGCTCGGCCGGCACCAAGCCCGATTCCAGCATCGAGTCGACGTAGAGGCGGTAGCCGGCGTCGGTGGGAACGCGGCCGGCGGAGGTGTGCGGGTGGGTGAGATAGCCGGCCGCCTCCAGCGCCGCCAGCTCGGCCCGCACGGTCGACGAACCCCACTCGACCTCGCGCCGCTCGGCCACCTCCTTGGAAGGCACGGGGCGGGCGCTGTCGAGGTAGGCCTCGACGACCAACCTGAGGATCAGCTCCTGTCTCTCAGAAAGCATCTGCACATCTTAGGAATCACAGGACGCCTCTCGGAGCCGGGTCGGGGGACCCTCGAGCTGACGGATACTCAAAGCCGCAGTGCTAATTAGCACTGCGGCTTGTCAGAACGAGGGTCCCCCGACCCGGCCCTGCGCTACAGCTCGAGCTCGGCCTCGGCGTTCTTGATGATCGCGTTGTCGCCCTGGGCGGCGACGGTGTCGATCGTGACCCGGTCGCCGTCGACCGATTTGACGGTGCCGGTGACGAGGAT
>DATHFL010000155.1:0-12854 GCA_035318125.1 Solirubrobacterales bacterium
GATCTCCTGCTCGGGCATGCCCATCCCGCGCATCTGGACCGAGAGCCGCTTCAGCGCCCGCGGGTCGCCGCCGGCGAGGGCGGCGTTGGCTTTCGCGACCAGGCCCATCGAGTAGAGGCCGTGGAGGATGTTGCGCGGCAGCCCGACGGCTTTCGCCAGCTCGTCGTCGAGGTGGATCGGGTTGAAGTCGCCCGAGGCGCCCGCATAGCGGTGCGGCAGGTACTTGTCCGGGGTGACCCGCAGCTCCGGAATCGAGTCCCCGACGTTCAGATCAGCCATCTCAAACCCCCCTCACGATCAGCGTCCAGGTGCCGCGAGCGACCTGGGCGCCGTCCTGGTTGACGGAGTTGGTCTCGAACACGTAGAAGCCCTTGCCGTCCTTCTCCTCGATCGAGAGGCATTTGGCGGTCGTCGTGATCTCGTCGCCCGAGCAGGCGGGCTCGTCCCACTCGAACTCCTGGCCGCCGTGGACCATCGCCGCGAAGTTGAGCTCGACCTCGGGGTCGAGGATCGCCGGGCCGACGGCCGGGCTGCTGTAGACGACGGCGAACATCGGCGGCGCGACCACGTCGCGGAAGCCGGCCGCGCGGGCCGCCTCTACATCGTGGTGGACCGGGTTGTCCAGCCCCAGCGCGTTCGCGTACTCCTTGATCTTCTCTCGCCCCACCTGGTAGGTGCTGGCGGGCCATTCCTTGCCTACCGCATCGGTCTTGAGTGCCATGGGCGGGGACAATACTGGCCACACAGCCAGCGGGCGCGCCCGGCAAGTCGCCTTTGTCAACCACCGGTTTGCAAATGCGCCTACTCGTCGATCTCCAGCACCGCCAGGAACGCCTCCTGCGGCACTTCCACCCGACCGACCGCCTTCATCCGTTTCTTCCCCGCTTTCTGCTTCTTCAGCAGCTTGTTCTTGCGGGTAACGTCGCCGCCGTAGAGCTTCGCGGTGACGTCCTTGCGCAGCGCCTTGACGGTCTCGCGGGCGAGGATGTTGGAGCCGACCGCGGCCTGGACCGGAACGTCGAAGAGCTGGCGCGGGATCGTCTTGCGCAGGCGCCCGACCAGGCGCTTGCCCTGGTCGTAGGCGAAGTCCCTGAAGACGATGATCGAGAGCGCGTCGACCTTCTCGCCGGCGAGCAGGATGTCGACTTTCACCAGGTCGGAGACCTGGTTGCCGATCGGCTCGTAGTCGAGCGAGGCATAGCCGCGGGTCGAGGACTTCAGCAGGTCGAAGAAGTCGAGGACGATTTCCGCCAGCGGCAGGTCGTAGCGGATCTGCACCCGCTGCGGGCTCAGGTAGTGCATGTCGACGTGGGTGCCGCGGCGCTGCTGGCAGAGCTCCATCACCGCCCCCACCTGCTCTTTCGGGCAGATGATCGTGGCGCGGATGTAGGGCTCTTCGATCGTCTCGATCGTGCCGGGGTCGGGCAGCTCGGTCGGGCTGTGGACCTCCTTGATCTCGCCGTTGGTGAGGTTGACCATGTAGCGGACGTTCGGCGTCGTCGCCAGCAGGTCGAGGTCGTACTCGCGCTCCAGCCGCTCGCGCACGATCTCCATGTGGAGAAGGCCGAGAAAGCCGCAGCGGAAGCCGAACCCGAGCGCCTCCGAGGTCTCTGGCTCCCAGGAGAGGGCGGCGTCGTTGAGCGAGAGCTTCTCGAGCGCGTCGCGGAGGTCTTCGTAGCGGTCGGTGTCGATCGGGAAGAGGCCGCAGAAGACCATCGGCCGCACCTCGCGGTACCCCTCCAGCGGCCCGCTCGCCGGGTTCGCCTGCGAGGTCAGGGTGTCGCCGACCCGCAGCTTGGTCACGTCCTTGATCCCGGTGATCAGGTAGCCGACGTCGCCGGCGTCCATGCGGCCGACCGCGGTCATCGCCGGGCGGAAGAAGCCGAGGTCGTCGATGTCGGCCTCGGTGCCGTTCTGCATCGCCAGGATCGGCTCCTGCTTGCGGAAGGAGCCGTCGACCATCCGCACGTAGGCGATCACGCCGCGGTACTGGTCGAACTCGGAGTCGAAGATCAGGGCGCGGGTCGGCGCCTCGGGCTCGCCGCTGGGCGGCGGGATGCGCTCCACGATCGCCTCCAGCACCTCGATCACGCCCTCCCCCGTCTTGGCCGAGATCCGCAGCGCTTCCTCGGGATCGCCGCCGAGCAGGTCGGCGATCTCCCGGGCAACCAGGTCGGGCTCGGCGCCGGGCAGGTCGACCTTGTTGATCACCGGGATCAGCTCGAGCCCGTTCTCGATCGCCAGGTAGGTGTTCGCAACGGTCTGCGCCTCGACCCCCTGGGCGGCGTCGACGACCAGCAGCGCCCCCTCACAGGCGGCGAGGCTGCGCGAGACCTCGTAGGAGAAGTCGACGTGGCCGGGGGTGTCGATCAGGTGCAGGTGGTAGGTCTCGCCGTTCCGCGCCTCGTACTCGACCCGCACCGCCTGCGCCTTGATCGTGATCCCCCGCTCGCGCTCGAGGTCCATCGAGTCGAGCAGCTGCGGGCGGTGGTCGCGCGGATCGACGGCGCCGGTGATCTCGAGGATGCGATCGGCCAGGGTCGACTTCCCATGGTCGATGTGGGCGATGATCGAAAAGTTGCGGATGTGGTCCATGAGGCGAGGCGCAGTATGGCTGAGGGGGAGCTCCGACTGGCGGGACGGAGGAGCGCCGGCGCGTGGGGCGGGCGTGCTCCGGCGCGCGGGTCCTGTCTCCGATCGGGGGCTCTCCCTACCGGGAGAGTCCTCCCGATCGTCGCCACCCGCGCGAGGAGAGGCTTATCTGCACGCCGAGGGATCTAGCCGGTCCGGCAGCTTGAACACAACCGTTGGGGGCTTCCTGAGGATTGCGTGGGCTCCGGCGGCTTCCGTCCACTTGGCCGTGGGGGGGTAGAAGGGCTTGCCTGGTTCCAGCCGATCCCGCGTCGCGACGACGTAGTCGTAGTCGCCTTCGCTCAGGAGCTGGAGGTACTGGCGGCAGGTGGATGGGGCTTCGAAGCCGCCGTGGGGGCGCTCGGTGCCGAGGTACTGGACGTGGTTGGAGAGGTCGGTGCCGAAGAGGGGGTACTGGCGGGTGCTGGTGGTGGCGATACGGGAGTCCGAGATGTCGCGAGACCAGGCGAAGGCGGCGTTGAGGCCCGGTGCGGTGAAGGTCGGGTCCTCGTAGCGGCCCTCTAGGTAGTGGCGCTGGACGGGATAGCCGACGCCGATCGCCAGGACGAGAAGAACGAGGCCCGCCGCGAGAGCTCCCCATCTGCCCAGCAGAGCACCGCTTCCTCGATTTGAACCGCTATGCGGGACAAAGGAAGGAAGCGCCGAGCCCAAAGCCGCCAGACGAACCCGCAATCCAGGCGCCGTCGGCAACAGGGCGAGACCGAGGACGAGGGCCGGGGCGAGGTAGCGCAGCCCCGACTCGAACCCCCGCGGCATTCCATCGGGCCCCGAAGCCGACGTAGGCGCCACAAACCACGCCACCGCACAAGCGAGCCCCACCGCCCCCGCCACCGCCGACGGGCCGATTTGACTCTCTACGTCGCCCTTTTCGTCCCGTCGGCCCGAGGAATTCGACATTTCGGCCCGTCGGCGGAGAGAGGCTTGGAGGGGGATCGCGACGGACAGCAGGAGACCAAGGGCTGCAGCGGCCAGTAGCACCGGCCAGAGGAACCAGAGGCCGTCGTGGAGGCCGGGGAGGAACCAGTCGGACCAGACGCCGCCGTCGGTTAGGTAGCCGAGGACTGAGTGCGCTTCGCGGCCGCCGAGGGCCTGCTCCGGCGCCGGCAGATCGACCGGGCCGAGGTGGTGGACCCAGGGCAGCGGGTTGCCGGCGTGAGCGAGGTTGCGCAGGTACCAGTAGCCGCCGCCGGCCAAGACAGCGAGTCCGGAAGCGACAAGGGTTCGCCAACGGGTTCCGGCCGGGGCAATCACGACGAGGCCACCGACCAACACCGCCGCCGGGAGTAGGAAGTTGAGCTTGGTCCCCGCAGCCAGGCCCGCAGCAAGACCAACGACGAGATACGGGCCGACCGGGGAGCTCCGGCCCGCGGGTCCTGTCTCCGATATTGGGCTCTCCCTACCGGGAGAGTCCTCAATATCGTCGCCACCCGCGGGAGGAGCGTTCAGGGCGATTGCCACAGCTGCGAGCAGGAAGAAGATGCCGACGATGTCGTTCCGCGCCTCCCCTGCCTGGTCCGCGAGTGCTGGAACGCTGAGGGCGATGGCGCCAAGCGCCAAGGACCACGGCGCCACGCGATAGGGCCGCCCGATGCACCAGCAGGCCACTAGGCAGCCGACGAACCAGCCGAGGTTGAGCAGCGGGGAGAGGATGTCGCGGCCGAAGGCCAGCATCCCGGCGGCGTGGAAGAGCTCGGAGTTGGCCGGGTAAAACCAGGCCAAGAACTGCGGCGCGATGAAGTGCAGGTCCCACGTATCGCCGCTTTGGAAGAACCCCGCCGCGAACGGCCCGTGGTACCAGGTGCTGTCGAACCCGGTCATCCCCGTCGACAGCCGCGTCTTCACCCCACCCGCGAAGTGAACGACCGCAATCGCAGCCACCAGTAGTGCGATCAGCGTCGGGAGGGGGGTCATCCGCACCCTCACCTGCTGAGTAGGGTGCGGATGACCCCCCTCCCCCTCCGGCCGCGGCGCGAACTTCCACAACCCGAGCCCCAGAGCAGCGACAAGCAACAGGTACGGCACCGGCTCCCAAGCGCCGAAGGTTCCGAGCAGCTCAGCCGGCCAAATCACCAGCGCCAGCGCGAGCACCGCCGCCGCCAGGTACGCCGGCGCACCCCCGAACTCCGGCAGCAACCAGCGGCGCAGGGCCGCACCGCTCAGGCAGGCGAAACCGCCCAGCAGCAGGACCTCCAGCACCCCGAGCAGGTAGTGACCCAGGTCGAGCATCCGCCGAGCGCCTAGCCCCGCCGCCGCAGCAGCCGGGTCATCTGCTCCAGCTCCGCCACCCGCAGCAGCCTCGCCACCGCGACGTAGACGAGGCCGCCGACCGCGAGCCCGGCGCCGAGGGAGACGATCTGGCCGAGCAGGCCGCGGCCGAGCAGCTCGTCGAGCACGTCCCAGACCGCCCAGCTGACGCCGGCGAGCGCCACCGCGGCGACCGCGATCCGCATCCCGGTCGAGAGCAGCCGGCCCAGCTCGAGGCCGTGGAGGACGCGCCGCAGGATCACGCCCTGGGCGACGACGCTGGCGCCGGTGGCGATCGCCGTCGAGGCGACGATGCCGCCCACGCCGAGGTGGTAGAGGCCGAGCGCGGCGAGCGCGGTGACGGCGAGGTTGCCGGCCGCGATCCAGGTCGGGATCCAGGGCCGCTGCAGGCTGAAGAAGGTCCGCGTCAGCAGCAGGAAGAGCCCGTTGGTCGGCAGCGAGAAGGCGAACCAGAAGAGCGCCGTCGCCACCACCTCGGTTTCGGAGGGGTCGAACGCCCCGCGCTGGTAGACGAGCCGGATCATCGGCTCGGAGAGGACGAGGATCGCCGCCGCCGCCGGCACCAGCACGAAGAGGATCTGCCGCATCCCGTTCGCCATCGTCGTCCGCAGGTCGTCGAAATCCCCCGCGCTGGCGAAGCGGGCGAGGGTCGGGAAGAGCACCGTCGCGATCGCGACCGAGAAGATCCCCTGCGGCAGCTGGTAGATGCGGAAGGCTTTGTCGATCGCCGCCGGCGCCTGCTCGGAGACGAGGCTGCCGAAGAAGCTGTTGATCAACAGGTTGAAGTTGATCAGCCCGAGGCTGATCGTCACCGGCAGCATCAGCACCAGCACCCGCCGCACCCCCGGGTGGCGCCAGTCGAAGCTCCAGCTGAACCGGTAGGGCGTGTTGCGCAGGTCCCAGGCGGGGATCAGCAGCTGGACCAGCGTCCCGACCAGGATGCCGATCGCGTAGGCGTAGATCCGGTCCTGGCCGCTGAACAACGGCTCCAGGACGACGAGGACGAGGATGATCGAGAGGTTCCAGAACAGCGGCGAGATCGCGAAGGCGCCGAAGCGGTCGTAGCTGTTGAGGACGCCGACGACGATGCCGCTGATCCCGAGCAGGACCAGGATCGGGAAGAGGACCTGCGAGAGGGCGACGGTGAGGTCGAGGATCTCCCCCTCGAAGCCCGGCGCGAAGAGCGGCATGACCACCGGCGCCAGGAGGACGAAGAGGGCGGTGATCGCGCCCAGCACCATCGTCACCAGCAGCAGCATCGTCGAGGCCAGCCGGAAGGCCTCTTTGTAGTCCTTCCTGCCGATCAGTTCGGTGAAGACCGGGACGAAGGCCGGCTGCAGCGCCGCGTCCGCGAACAGCGCCCGGATCAGGTTGGGGACCTGGAAGGCGATCGTGAAGGCCGACATCGGGCCGCTGATCCCGTAGTAGCCGGCGGCGACGACTTCGCGGGCGAGGCCGGCGACGCGCGAGGCCGCGGTGGCGATCGAGAAGAAGGCGGTGGAGCGGGCGATCCGCCCCGCCCGCCGGCCGGGCGGCGGCTCGCGGGTGATTTCCTCCCCCGGTTCGAAGGCCTCCGCCTCCCATACGCCGGCCTCCGAGTCGATCGGCCGCTCGTCCGGGTTCGGGGTGTCAGGCTCCCTGGGCGTCTCCAAGCTCGGTTCTCAGTCGCTATAGTCGGCGGCCGCCCGGAGCCGGCAAGGCGCCCGCTCGGGTACTCGACATGGCCAACATAGCCTCACAGAAGAAGCGGATACTGCGCAGCGAGCGCGAGCGCACCGAGAACCGGCTGCTGACCAGCACGGTCAAGACCCATTTCCGCCGCCTCGAAAGCGCGGTCGAGTCGGGCGATGCCGACGCGGTCGCCAGCGAGCAGCGCGACCTCGTCTCGAAGATCGACAAGGCCGTGCAGAAGGGCGCCCTCCACAAGAACACCGGCGCCCGCAAGAAGGCGAAAGCCGCCCGCATCGCCGGAACCGCCTAACCGGCACATATCTGCGTCTTCGGTCGCTTGTGTGCAAAGCACACGGCGCTCCCTGCATCCTTGATCTGTTTGGTTAGGCGGCCCCGGAAGCCGCTTTTCTCAATGCAATGGTCAATGCCAGCTCGTCCCCGTAGTCCGCGCCTCCGCGGCACCAGAGCTCGAGGTCGGCGAGCGTCTCGGTCGCCATCCGCAGGTCGGCGAGGTTGGCGTCGCCGAGACGGGAGACCAGTTGCTTGGCCGCGTAGGGGTGCATCTTCAG
Organism: Solirubrobacterales bacterium; assembly: GCA_035318125.1. Classification (GTDB taxonomy): domain Bacteria; phylum Actinomycetota; class Thermoleophilia; order Solirubrobacterales; family 70-9; genus VAYN01. The sequence goes on from DATHFL010000155.1 coordinate 7,158, forward strand.
CGAGGACTCGACCTGCTTTGGCGGGATCCCCTCCTCCAGCTGCGCGGCGGCGGCGCAGGCGCCGCGCAGGCGCGAGGCGAGGCCGTAAATCAACCCGGTCACGTTCTCGCCCTGGACGATCAGGCGCTCGCCGATCCGCAGCGCCGCGGCGGCGTCGCCCTCGATCAGCGCGTCGGAGAGCGACCAGACCGCCGCTTCGGAGGTGTCGGCGATCATCGCTTCGAGGTCGGCGAGGCCGACCTCTCCCCCCTCGCCGGCCCAGAGAGCCAGGCGCTCGAGCTCGTTGCGCAGGCGCAGCGGGTTCGCCCCCATCCGCTCGACCAGCAGCCGCGCCGCCGCCGGCTCCAGCCGGAAGCCGAGCCGCTGCGCTTCGCCGACCAGGAGGCGCGGCATCTCCCGCGCCTTCGGCGCCTCGAACTCGTGCACCTCGCCCCCGGCCGCCTTTACCGCCTTGGCCAGCTTCGCCGGCGCCTTGTCGCGGCAGATCAGGACCAGGGTCAGGTCCGGCGGCAGCTCGCCCAGGGCGGCGAGCACCGGCTCGAGCTGGCGGTCGCGCCAGCGCTCGACCCCGTCGGCGAGCAGGTAGCGGCGCGAATCGACCAGCGACATCGCCGGGATCGCGCCGAGCAGCGCCTCGTGGTCGGGCATTCCCTTGCCCTCGCTGGGCTCGAACACCTCCAGCGCCGCCGAGCCGCCCTCGCGTTCGGCCCGCGCCCGCAGCCGCGCCCGCGTCGCCTCGATCTTCGCCTCGTCACTGCCCGCGATCAGGTACAGCGGCTGCATCTCCTCGGCCATTGGCCGAGTCTAGATGGCTGGTCGAGGCTTCGATGCCGCGTTCGCTGGCGTGTTCTGCGGCGGCCTCCGAGGACGAGTTGCCCGGGCCCGAGGGGACGGCCGACGAGGGCGTCGCTTCCGGTTCGGGGGGCGCGACCGGGATCGCGGCGGGAGTCCCCGCCGGGGCGGGAGAGGACTCCTCTTTCGGCTTGCCGGCGGGGGTGCCACCGGTCTTTCCGCCTCCCCCCGGTTCGGAGGCCGGGACGGGAGCGGGCGATTCGACCGCGGCCGGCGCGCTTTCCTCCGCACCGCCCGCGGCCGGCCCGCCGCCGCCCTCTCCCCCTGAGGTGCGAGCGCTCGCCTCGCCGTCCGCCGAGTGCCGCTGGCTCGCAGATGCCCCTGGGCCCTGCCCCAGCGTCACCGCCTCCGCGATCGACGCCTCCTGGGCCGGTCCGCTCGGCAGCGGCGCCGGCGAGAGCAGCGGCAGGCCCGCTTGCGCCAGCATCGCCACGACGATGAGGCCGGCGGCGGCGGTGAGGCCGAGGAAGGCGAAGGCGGTGGTGCGTATCCGTTCCGGCAGGCCCCTGCCGGCGAAGCTCAGCCGGAGTGAGGAAAACCGCCTGCTGTCGAAGATGGAGCGCACCACTTCGCGTATCGACGGCTGAGACTTGCCGGCAAGCGAATGGTTTGAGTTCCTCGACTTTCGATTCGGTCATCTGTCCACCCGCATCGAGCCGCCTTCGACGTCGATGACGACATCGCCATCGCGGTCGGTTCGCAGCGTCGGTATGCCGTGCTCGGCGAGGGTCATGAGGGTGCCCGGCGTCGGGTGCCCGTAGGAGTTCTCCTCGCCGACCGAGATCACCGCCAGCTGCGGACGGGTGCGGTCGAGCAGGGCCGCCAGGCCGGCGTCGTCGCTGCCATGGTGGGCGACCTTGAGGACGTCGACCGGGCCGGGCTCGATCGGGACCGCCTCCGCCTCGGCGTCGGCGCTCAGCAGCATCGCGAACCGGCCCCATCTCGCCTCGATCACCAGCGCCTGCTGGTTGGCGTCCTCCCCGGCGAGCGGTTCCCTCAGCAGCTCCCAGGGCGGCCAGAGGACCCGCAGCCGCAGCCGCCCCGATCGCAGCTCCTGCCCGGCGGCGACCCGCTCCGGCTCGACCCCCGCAGCCAGCGCGCTGGCGAGGGTGCGCCGACCGAGGCGAGCGAAGATCAGCCGCCCGACCGGGAACCGCCCGAGCAGTTCCTCGATCCCCGCCGCGTGGTCGGACTGGTCGTGGGTGACGATCGCGGCCCCGAGGCTCGCGACGCCGGCGTCTTCGAGCTTGCGAGCCAGGCCCTCGCCCGGCGGCCCGCCGTCGACCAGCACCGCCGGCGCGGCCGCCGGCCGCAGGAGGATCGCATCTCCCTGGCCGACGTCGAGCACTTCGACCCGCAGCCCGTGGACGGGAGCGGCCTCCGCGCCACCACCGCCGCCCGGCAGCGTGAAGAACAGCGTCGCCGCCAAGGACGCGCATGCGAGCGAAGCGCCGGCGATTCGCCTGGCCGTGGCGAAGCGGATGCAGAGCAACGCCGCCGCCGCAAGACCGAGGTAGGAGGCGATCAAACCGGCGCCACCGAGCTCGACGTGTACCTCGGCCCAATCCGGCGCCGCGCACCACGACGCGACCTGGGCGACGTAGGCGAGCAGCAGCGCGTTGAGGCCGTTCAGCGGCTCGAGCGGCGCCCACGGCAGCTGCGCGAGCCCGGCGCTGCACATCCCCAGCCACATCGCCGGCGCCACCGCCGGCATCGCCATCACGTTGGCGATCAGCGTCGTCGTCGAGAGCGTTTCGAAGTGGCAGGCGATCAGCGGCGCCGTCGCCAGGGTCGCGGCCACGGTCATCGCCAGCCCCTCCGCCAGGGCACGCCGCCACGGTCCCGCGCCCAGCCTCGCGGCGATGACCTCGCGCAGCCGCGAGGCGAGCAGCAGGATCCCGAGCACGGCGGCGAAGCTGAGCTGCCAGCCGATGTCCGAGGCGATGCCGGGATCGATCGCCAGCGTCACCACCGCCGCCAGCGCCAGCGCGTAAAGCCGCGAGGCCCTGCGCCCGCCCAGGGTCGCCAGCACCCCGGCGGCGCCCATCACCCCGGCGCGCTGGATCGAGGGGCCGGCGCCGGCGACCGGGACGTAGACGGCGATCAGCGCCAGCACCCAGAGCAGCCGCTCGCGCAGCGGAATCCCCAGCGCGCCGAGCAGCGGCATCGCCAGCAGAGCCAGGAGGGTGACGTTCTGACCGGAGACGGCGAGCAGGTGGCTCAGCCCCGAGCGGCGGAACTCTTCCTCGGTCCTCGCGTCGACCCCTTCGTCTTCGCCGAGGACGAAGCCGCGCGCCAGCTCGGCCTCGCGCGCCGGCATCCCCCGCCCCAGCCCATCGCTGGCCCGCTCGCGGAGCTCGGCGCTCTGCGCGAGCGCCAGCGCGACCGCCAGGGCGATCCCGAGCAGGAGCGGCAGCGAGGGCCAGGGCGAGCGCACCTCAGGGCTGCAGCCGCTCCCGCAGCGCCTCCATCGTCGCCGGCCCGATCCCCGGCACCTGATCGAGCTGGTCGATCGAGGAGAGGCCGCCGTGTTGGTCGCGGAACTCGACGATGTCGGCCGCGGTCACCGGCCCGATCCCGTCGATCTCTTCCAGCTGCTCGACCGTCGCCGTGCCGAGGCTGATCGGCCCGTCTTCGGTCGCCGCCGCCCCGAGCGCGCCTCCGCCGGGCACCCGTTCCGGCACGACCACCTGCTGCCCGTCGGCGAGCCGCGCCGCCCGATTGACCGCTTCCAGCTCCGCCTTCCCAGTCGGCCCACCGGCCCGCGTTACCGCGTCGTTGACCCGGCTCCCCGCCGGCATCCGGTAGACGCCGGGTCGCCGCACCGCCCCGGTCACGTCGACGACAAGATCGCCGCTCGAACCGCCGATCGAGAAGGTTCTGGCCTCAGAACCTCCCGCTGCGACCGCGTAGGAGCTCTCGGCGCCGCCCTCGCCGCGAATCGCCCGCGCGCCGACCAGCAGCAGCGCCACCGCGACAGCGGCGTAGACGACCACCTGCGTTCGGCTCAGCTCCGGCATCAGCCGCGATCCTGAACCGGCCGGGCGCACGCGTGGCGCGCTCAAAGCAAATTCTTAGGGAGAAAAGACGCGCGAAAGAGCGACTACGCGCTAGTAATCATCATCGTCGTCATAACCAGCTACCTCCGCCAATTGGTCGCTGTACAACTCGGCCGCGGCCACCGGCGGCGACTGGATCGAGACGCAGGTGAGCTCGTCGGCGCCCTCGTTGCCGATCGAGTGCTCGGTCGCCGGCGGGACCAGGATCAGGTCGCCCTCGGCCACCTCCTGGGTGTCCCCCGCGACCGACATCGTGCCGTTGCCGCGGACGACGACGTAGGCCTGCTCGGCCTCGCCGGAGGAGTGAAGCGTCTGCTTCGTCCCGCCCGGCACCGTCACCCAGGTGACCGAGAGGTTGCGCGAGCCGAGTTCGCCCGCGTCCATGAGGACGTGGGCGCGAAGGCGGTGCCATTCCTCGACCGCCGCGTCTTCGAGTCTCCTGACCAGCATCCGAGCGCGCTTTCTAGCAGAACCGGTGGGCCCCAGGGGATGCCCTAACGGACCACCAGGTTGACCAACTTGCCCGGAACTACGATTTCTTTGACTATTTCCTGGCCGTCGAGATGCCGGGCGACCTTCTCGCTCTCCCGCGCCAGCCGCAGCAACTCCTCCTTCGGCGCCTCCGCCGGCGCCTCGATCCGGTCGCGCAGCTTGCCGTTGACCTGGACCACCAGGGTGACCGTGTCGCTGACCAGCAGCTCCGGGTCGGCCTGCGGCCACGGCTGCTCCCAGACCCGCTCCCCCGTCAGCCGCTCGTAGATCTCGCTGCCCAGGTGCGGCGCGAAGGGGAAGATCAGCGAGGACGCCGTCGCGGTCGCGAAGCGCACCGCCGCCTCGCCCTCCGGCGTCCCGTAGAGGCCGTCCTTGAGCCGGTAGGCCTCGTTGACCAGCTCCATCACCGCCGAGATCACGGTGTTGAACTGGAAGCCGCGGTTGAAGTCGCGGGTCGCCTTGTCGATCGCCCAGTGGGACTTGGCGAGCAGCTCGCGCGCCTCGCCCTCGCCCGCCGGCGCCTCGCCGGCCCCGGTCCGGGTCTCGACCTCCTCGCCGAGCCGCCAGAGCCGCGAGAGGAAGCGGTTGACCCCCTCCACCCCCTCGTCGGTCCAGTCGCCGCCGCGCTCCGGCGGGCCCATGAAGCAGACGTAGGTGCGGGCGGTGTCGGCGCCGTAGCGCTCGACGTAGTCGCCGGGGCTGACGGTGTTGCCCTTCGACTTCGACATCTTCGCCCCGTCGCGGGTGATCATCCCCTGGGTGAAGAGGTTGGCGAACGGCTCCTGGACACCGAGGTGGCCGAGGTCCGCCAGCGCCTTGGTGAAGAAGCGCGCGTACATCAGGTGCAGGATCGCGTGCTCGACCCCGCCGATGTACTGGTCGACCGGCATCCAGTGGTCGACCGCCTCGCGGTCCCAGGCCGCCCCCCCATTTTGCGCGTCGAGGTAGCGGAGGAAGTACCAGGAGGAGTCGACGAAGGTGTCCATCGTGTCGGTCTCGCGGCGGGCGGCGGCGCCGCAGCGCGGGCACTCGGTCGCGACCCACTCCTCGGCGGCGGCCAGCGGGCTCTTGCCCTGCGGGGCGTAGTCCTCGATCTCCGGCAGCTCGACCGGCAGCTGCTCCTCGGGCACCGGCACGATCCCGCAGTCGTCGCAGTAGACGACCGGGATCGGCGCCCCCCAATAGCGCTGGCGCGAGACCAGCCAGTCGCGGAGGCGGTAGTTGACGGCCGGCTTGCCGCGCCCCTCCTCCCCCAGCCAGGCGACGATCTCGTCGTAGGCCTCGCGGTTGTGCT
>DATHFL010000156.1:0-4655 GCA_035318125.1 Solirubrobacterales bacterium
GGCGTCGTCGTCGAGACCGAGAGCTACGAGGCCGACGACCCCGCCTGCCACGCCTACGTCGGCCTCACCGAGCGCACCAGGGTCCTCTTCGGCCCGCCCGGCCACGCCTACGTCTACCTCTCCTACGGCATCCACAGCCTGCTCAACGCCGTCGCCGAACCCGAGGGCGAGGCCGCCGCGGTCCTGATCCGGGCGCTGGAGCCGACCCATGGGATCGGGCTGATGCGCGAGCGCCGCGGCGCCAGGTCCGACCTCGACCTCTGCTCGGGCCCCGGCAAGCTGACCGAGGCGCTCGGCATCGACCTCGGCGACAACGAGGCCGACCTCACCCGCGAGCCTTTCCTGCTGACCCCGCCGGCCGGCGATCGCCCGGAGATCGTCGCCGGCCCGCGGATCGGGATCACCAAAGCGGTCGAGCGCCCCTGGCGCTTCTGCGCCGCGGGGAATTGCAACGTCTCAAAGCCGTGGCCAAGCCGCCCCCGGACGCGAAGCGGAGGAGGCGGCGCCTGACCTCTCAGCCGGCGGTGACGCCGCCACCGCCGCCCGTTTCGGGCGCGGCTTCCGGCGTCGCTTCAGGCGCGGCTTCTGGAGCTGCTTCGGTTTCCGGGGCGGGGGCGGCTTCCGTTTCCGGCGCCGCTTCGTATTCGCCTTCCGGTTCGGTCGGCACGTATTCGCCTTCGGGGACGTAGGTTTCGACTTCGCCGGGGTCGAACTCTTCGCCCGCTTCCTCGGCCGCCTTGCGCGCCGCCCGTTCGGCCGCGTGTTCGGCCTGGATCTCCTGCCAGGCGGAGATCACGCTTGCCCAGATCAGCGCCGGGAAGGTGCCGCCCATCACCGGGCCGCCGTTGTAGAGGGTGGTCATCGGCGTCGTCGAGTCGGGGTAGCCGACCCAGACGCAGGCGGTGACTTCGTCGGCGACGCCGCCGCAGAACCAGGCGTCACCGTTGTTCTCGGTCGTCCCCGTCTTGCCCCACTGGCCTTCGGCGCCGATCTGGGCGTTGGTGCCGGTGCCGCTGGAGACGACGGTTTCGAGGATGCCCTTCGCCGTTTCGGCGGTTTCCTCGTCGAAGACCTGTTCGTGCAGGGAGTCGTTGTCGCCGTCCCTGATCGTCTCGCCGTCCTTGTTGGTCACCTGGGTGTAGGCGACGGGGCTGTCGCCCGGCCGCGGCGCCAAGGTGCCGCTGACGCGGTCGCCGTTGCTGCCGATCGTGCTGTAGGCGTAGGTCCAGCCGAGCGGGGTGACGCCTTCCCTGAGGCCGCCGAGGACCATCGCCGGGTTGGTCGAGATCGGGTCCGAGTAGCCGGCCTTGTGCGCGGTCCCGGCGATCGCCGCGGTCTTGTCCCGCACCGTCTTGCCCTTCAGCCCTTCCAGCGCCAGCGCCGCGTAGATCGAGTTGTCCGAGTTGGTCGTCGCGCAGACGACGTCGCAGGAGCCCAGGTAGGAGCCCTCGTCGTTGGTCACCCGGAAGACTTCCTTGTTGTCTTTGCCGAAGTAGAAGAAGCGTTCTTCGGAGGGGAAGACGGTATAGGGGGAGATCCCCTGTTCCAGGGCGGTGATCAGGGTGAAGGGCTTGATCGAGGAGCCGGGCTGGCGGTGCCCCTGCGTCGCCAGGTTGAACGGGCGGGTCTCGAAGTCGGGGCCGCCGACCATCGCCTTGATGCCGGCGTTGCGGTTGTCGATGACGACGACCGAGGCGGTCGCCGGCGAGTAGCCGAGGTAGCTGTTGACCGCTTCTTCGGCCGCTTCCTGGAGGCGCAGGTCGAGCGTCGACTTGACTTTGAGGCCGCCGAAGAAGGCCTTCGAGGCGCCGTAGCGTTCGACCAGCTGCTGGCGCAGGAAGGCGGTGAAGTAGGGGGCCTTGGAGTCGAGCCGCGGCGGTTCGATGCTGCTCGGCGAGGGAAGGGCCTGCTCCTGGCCTTCCCGCATCTGCTCTTCGGAGATGTAGCCCTGTTCGGCCATCCTTTCCAGCACCAGGTTGCGCCGTTCGAGCGCGTTTTCGGGGTAGACCTTGGGGTCGTAGGCCGAGGGCGAGGAGATCACCGCGGCCAGCGTCGCCGCCTCCCAGGGCTCCAGCACCGCGGCGCAGGGGCTGGACGGGGTGCCGCAGCCGGGGTGGGCGTCGCCGAAGTAGGTGCGCGCCGCCGCCTCGATCCCGTAGGCGCCCTCGCCGAAGTAGATCGTGTTCAGGTACTCGGTGAGGATCTTGTCCTTGCTCCAGTGGCGCTCGAGCCGGTAGGCGAGCGCCGCCTCGCGGAACTTCTGCAGGACGGTGCGGCTGCTTTGCGCTTCCAGCGCGTTCTTGACGAACTGCTCGGTGATCGTCGAGCCGCCCTGGGCGGCGCTCTGGCTGAGGATGTCTTTGACGAGGGCGCGGCCGATCCCCTGGAAGTCGACGCCGGTGTGCTCGTAGTAGCGGGCGTCCTCGATCGAGACCACCGCGTTCTTCATGTTGGGGGAGATCTGGCCCGAGCTGAGGAGGATTTTGTTCTGGTCGCTGGTCAGCGTCCCGAGCGGTTCGCCGTTGGCGTCGTAGACCTCGCTGTTCTTCGAGGCCTTGTACTGGGCGAAGTCGTAGATCGCCGGGAGATCTTGGGAGACCGCGGCCATCATCCCGAAGACCATCGAGACGACGGCGAGGATGCCGAGCCCGAGCAGCACGAAGAGAACGCGCAGCTTTTTCAGCCGTGGTTTCGGTTGTCCTGAGACAGCCATCGAGGAGGCGCAAAAAGAGGCTCGACGTCCGTGGGTCGGACCGCCGAGCGAAGGCGGCAGTCTAGCATTGCGCCGGTGCCGGACCTGACGCGTAACGCCGTCGACGTGCTGCCCGAGGGGCGGCTCGCGCAACAGCTGGAGCGGGGGAAGCCGCTGCGGGTGAAGCTTGGGATCGACCCGACCACGGCCGATATCCACCTCGGCCACACGGTCGTGCTCGAGAAGCTGGCCGAATTCCAGCGCGCCGGCCACACCGTCGTCCTGATCATCGGCGACTTCACGGCGCAGGTGGGGGACCCGAGCGGGCGCTCGGCGACGCGTCCCGTGCCCACGGCGGAGGAGATCGAGGCGAACGCGGCGACCTACCAGGAGCAGGCCTTCAAGATCCTCGACCGCGAGCGGACCGAGGTGCGCCGCAACAGCGAGTGGCTGCGGATGGAGCCCGAGGCGCTGCTGGGGCTGCTGGCGCAGACGACGGTGGCGCGGCTGCTGGAGCGCGACGACTTCCAGAAGCGGATGGCGGCGAACAAGCCGATCGCGGCGCTGGAGCTGCTCTACCCGCTGCTGCAGGGCTACGACTCGGTCGCGGTCGAGGCCGACGTCGAGATCGGCGGCACCGACCAGAAGTTCAACCTCCTCTTCGGCCGCGACGTCCAGACCGCCTACGGCCAGGAGCCGCAGTCGATCATCACCCTGCCGATCCTGGTCGGGACCGACGGCGTCCAGAAGATGAGCAAGTCGCTCGGCAACTACGTCGGCGTCACCGACCCGCCGGAGGAGATGTTCGGGCGGCTGATGAGCATCCCCGACGCGGCGATGCCCGAGTACTACCGGCTGCTGCTGGGGGCCGAGCCGCCGGCCTCGCCGCCGAACGAGGCCAAGCGCGAGCTGGGGCGGCGGATCGTCGACCGCTTCCACGGCGAGGGCGCCGGGGCGGGGGCCGAGGAGCACTTCAACCGCGTCTTCGTCGAGCGCGCGGCGCCGGAGGAGATGCCCGAGGTCGACCTCGGCGAGTACGGCGCCGACGGCGACGGGCTCGTCCACCTGCCGCGGCTGATCGCCGGCGCCTTCGGCCTCAGCAGCAGCGAGGGCCGGCGCCTGATCCAGCAGGGCGGGGTCAAGCTCGACGGCGAGCCGGTGCCCGCAGAGCCGCTCGACCTCGAAGTCGCTACTCTTGACGGGCGCGTGCTGCAGGTCGGGAAGCGGCGCTTCTGTCGCCTTAGGGCCACCCCCTAGGCAAACCGCCTGCGCAGCGCTATACTTCTTTGCCCTTCTCGGGGCTGCCTTGTGCGGCCCCGAGCGCTGAGAGCGACGAGACCCGTCGCGGAGGCGCAGCGGTCTTTGAAAACTGAGCAGCGTGCACTCCGCGGACCCGAGCAATCGGTCTGCGGAATGTTTGAGCCCGACCCATCCGGCGCGCCAGCGCACCGGATGGTCTTGATTTACCTCGTCATGTCGGCCGTCGCATTTGTGTACTCGACGGCCAACTGAGATATGACAGGCTCTCTGTAGAAGTACCTTTCACGGAGAGTTTGATCCTGGCTCAGGACGAACGCTGGCGGCGTGCTTAACACATGCAAGTGGTGCGACGAACCAGGGCTTGCCCTGGGGCAAAGCCGCGAACGGGTGAGTAACACGTGAGTAATCTGCCCCGATGACCGGGACAACCCGAGGAAACTCGGGCTAATACCGGATGTGGTGCACAGGCGTAAGCCTGTTCACTAAAGGAAGCTTCGGCCTCCGCATTGGGAGGAGCTCGCGGCCCATTAGCTTGTTGGTGGGGTAACGGCCTACCAAGGCAACGATGGGTAGCTGGTCTGAGAGGACGATCAGCCACACTGGGACTGAGACACGGCCCAGACTCCTACGGGAGGCAGCAGTGGGGAATCTTGCGCAATGCGCGAAAGCGTGACGCAGCAACGCCGCGTGGGGGAAGAAGGCC
>DATHFL010000157.1:0-4296 GCA_035318125.1 Solirubrobacterales bacterium
CGACACCCCGGGCCTGACCAAGGTCGAGGAGGTGGCGGCCGAGCTCGGCCTGCCGCACGGCGCCTTCATCAAGACCCTGCCGATCATCGTCGAGGGCCGGGGGATGGTCCTCGTCCTCCTGCGCGGCGACCACCGCCTCAACGAGATCAAGCTGCGCAACGGGATGAAGACCGACTTCCGCCAAGCGAGCAGCGAGGAGATCGAGGCCCAGCTCGGACCCATCGGCTACCTCGGTCCGGTCGGCTCGGGCCTGCCGATCATCAAGGACGCGGCGCTGACCGGCAACTCCTACGTCACCGGCGCCAACAAGCCCAACACGCACCTGCGCGGGGTCGACCCTGCGCGCGACTTCGAGTCCTACGAGATCGACGTGCGCACGGTCGAGGCGGGGGACACCGCTCCCGGCGGCGGCACGATCGAGATCGAGACGGCGATCGAGGTCGGCAACATCTTCAAGCTGGGGACGCGGTACTCGGAGCCGCTCGGCGCCACCTACCTCGACGAGAACGGGACGGAGCGTCCGATCGTGATGGGCAGCTACGGGATCGGCCCGGCGCGGATCGTCGCCGCCTCGATCGAGCAGCGGGCCGACGAGAACGGGATCGTCTGGCCGGCCGCGATCGCCCCCTGGGCGGTCCACCTCGTCTCGCTGGCGAAGGCGGGAGAGCCCGAGCGCGAGGCCGCCGACAAGCTCTACGAGGAGCTGCGCGCCGCCGGCGCCGAGGTCCTCTACGACGACCGCGACGCCGGCCCCGGCCAGAAGCTGACCGACGCCGAGCTGCTCGGCTGCCCGCTGCGGATCGTCGCCGGCCGCCGCGGTCTCGCCGAAGGCATCGTCGAGGCCTCCGAGCGCGCCGCGGGAGCCGAGCACAAGCTGCCCCTGGAGGAGGCCGCCGCAAAGGCGCTGGCGCTCCTCGATGACTAGGAGTTCGTCCGACAACCCGCGTGTGCGATCTGGCGAGCGCCGGACCAAGCGGGGCAAGGACGCAGGGAGGCCGAATAGCAGCGCTATTTGGCCGACTGAGGACGCCGCACCGCGCAGTGTCCGCCGCCGCCAGGCGTGCGCGGGGGTTGTCGGATGAACTCCAAGCGCGACCCCTTCGGACGCGGCCGCCTGCGCCGCCTCTTCGGACTCGACCGCAGCGGCCCGCAGCCGCGCCAGACCCGCAAGGGGGAGCCGCTGCGCCCCTGGACGCTGCCGAACCTGGTCGGCTACCTGCGCCTGGCGGCGCTGCCGGTCTTCCTCGTCCTCGCCTACAACACCGACGACGGCACCTCGGTCGCCTCGGCGATGGTCTTCTGGGCGATCGCCGCGGGCGACTACCTCGACGGGATCCTCGCCCGCGTCACCGGCCAGTACAGCCGCCTCGGGGCGCTGCTCGACCCGCTCGTCGACCGACTGACGATCCTCGCCGGCGCCGTCGTCTGCTGGAGCTTCGAGCTCCTGCCGCGCTGGGCGCTCGCCTTGCTCGCCCTGCGCGAGCTGGCGATGCTCATCCTCTCCAGCTACGGGCTACGCCACGGCGTCGACATCGAGGTCAACTGGCCGGGGCGGATCTCGGTCTTCCCGATCATGGGCGGGATCTTCCTCGCCCTGCTGGCCCCCGGCTGGGTCGCCACCGCGCTGCTGATCTGGGGACTGGTGATGGCGATCATCGCCACCGTCCTCTACGCCCAAGCGGGGATGCGCGCTGTCCGCGCCGCCCAAACTGCAAGCTGAGCTCCAGATTCACCCGAACCTTCAACCTAGGGTTGAACCTTGCGCCCGGGCAGCTATCATCGGCTCCCGCGCAAACGGAGGCCCCCGCCTCTTCCAGTTAGGAGCACGATGGAGGACACCTTTCCCGATCTTGGCTCCCTCAGCGACAAGGAGCTGAAGGACATGATCGACAACCTGACCGCCGAGGAGAACGAGATCTCCTACAAGCGCCGCGTCCTGCACGGGAAGATCGACATCCTGCGCGCCGAGCTGGTCAACCGGCTGCGCCAGAAACGCGAACACGGCGACTCGCTGATCTCCGGCGACGACGTCGAGCAGCTGACCCAGATCCTCGCTGGCAAAGCGCATCCTCCCGCGGAGGACGAGCCCGCGCTGTAAGCGGGGAGCGGCGATGGCTGTCCACTGTCCCGAGTGCGGTTTCGCGAACCCCGAGGGCGCGAACTACTGCCAGAAGTGCGGCGCCTACCTGGGCGGCCCGAAAGAGGCGGGCGACGACCCGACGACGATGACCTACCGGGTCGAGGAGACCGGCGAGATGACGCCGGTCGACATCGAGGAGGTGGTCGAGGAGAGCGGGGCGGCGCTGGTGATCCGCTCGGGCGGCGGCCGCGCCGGCGAGAGCTTCAGCGTCACCGAGGAGCGGGTCAGCATCGGCCGCAGCCCCGACGCCGGCGTCTTCCTCGACGACGTCACCGTCTCCCGCAACCACGCGCTCCTGGTGCGCCGCCGCGACGGCCTCTACATCGACGACCTCGGCTCGCTCAACGGCACCTACGTCAACCGGCGCCGGATCGAGTCGCACCGGCTCGCCGACGGCGACGAGATCCAGGTCGGCAAGTACAAGTTGAGCTATCTGGAGAGATGACGATGCCGCTCTCCGAGCAGACGAGCCGCGCCGACTCGCCCAGCCGCCCGCGCAAGGCGCTGACGATCGGCGCCGTCTGCAAGATCCTCCAGGGCGAGTTCGACGACGTCTCGATCTCGAAGATCCGCTACCTCGAGGACCAGAAGCTGCTGAGCCCGCGGCGGACCTCCGGCGGCTACCGCCTCTACAGCCAGTCCGACGTCGAACGGCTGCGGACGATCCTGCGCCTGCAGCGCGACGAGTTCCTGCCGCTGCGGGTGATCCGCCAGGAGCTCGCCTCCGGCGGCGACCTCGTGCTCGGCGGCGACGGCGACCGCAAGCCGGCGAGCGGGGCGGTGCGGCGGGCGATCCTCGTCGACACCTCGCGCGCCTACCTCACCCTCGACGAGATCATCGAGGAGACGGGAGCGCGGGAGGAGCTGATCCACGAGCTCGAGAACTTCGGGATCGTGCAGCCGGAGAAACGCGAGGGCAAGACCGTCTACGACGAGACCGACCGCGAGATCGTCCGCGCCGCCAACGAGCTCTCACGGGTCGGCGTCGCGGCCCGCAACCTGCGCGTCTTCCGCTCCTCGGCCGATCGCGAGGCGAACCTGCTGGAAGCGCTGCTCGGCCCCTCGCTGCGCTCGCGCAACCCCGAGCGCCGCAAGGAGGCGCTGCAGAGCCTCGAGAGCCTGGCGGCGACGGTCAGCCATCTCAAGCACCTGCTCTTGGTACGGGACCTGCGCCGCCTCGCCGGCGAGTAGGACGCTGCAAATCTGCGTCTGACGGCGTCCTCGGTCGCTCGCGTGCAGAGCACGCCACGCTCCCTGCGTCCTTGTCAGACTTGATTTTCGCGCCCTAATGCCCCGCACCACCAGAAAACGACTCATCTCCGCCCCCGTGGGGGAGGTTTGGCGACTCATTTCCGACCCCTACAACCTGCCGCGCTGGTGGCCGCGGACGGCGCGGGTCGAGAACGTCGACCGCAAGGCCGGCGGCCGGCGCACGCAGTGGACGAAGGTGCTGGAGACGGCCGAGGGGCGCGGGGTGCGGGCCGACTTCCGCTGTCTCAGCTCAGCCGAGCGCGAGCGCTACGTCTGGGAGCAGGAGCTGGAGGGAACGCCGTTCGAACGGCATCTGAAGAGCCTGCGGGTGGAGGTCGGGATGCGCGAGCGCGACGGCGGCACCGAGGTCAGCGTCACCGAGGAGCAGTCGCTGAAAGGGATGTCGAAGCTCGGCTCGCCGCTGATGCGCCGCGCCCGCGGCGACGTCCTCGACGAAGCGCTGGACGGGATCGAAAGGGCGCTGACGTGACGAAAGCCCCGCTTCCCCGCCCAACTGCATCAACTTTTCTATCTGCGGGATGGAAAAGTTGATGCAGTTCGGGAGGGGGGAGAGCAAGTGGTGGGGGTGGGGGGATCCCACCGTGGAACCGGAGCTCGATGCCGAGGCTCTGGCGGTGTTGCGGGAGCGGATTGGGGAGCTGGAGCCTTGGCCGTTGGCGCGGGCGCTGGAGGAGTTCGAGTTGCCGCCGGCGGAGACCCTGCCGCGGGCGCTGGTCGAGGCGGTGGGGGAGGCAAACGTCTTCACGGGGGCCGAGGAGCGGCTGCGCCACGCGACCGGCCGTGGCTACGTCGACCTGGCGCGGCTGCGGAACGGGGCGCTGGAGGCGGCCCCGGACGCGGTCGCGGTGCCGCCCGACGCCGAAGCGCTGCGGCGGCTGCTCGAC
>DATHFL010000158.1:0-2607 GCA_035318125.1 Solirubrobacterales bacterium
AAGAGAGCGGCGAGGCGATCACGAAGGGCGCTTTGCCCGGCATCGTGACCAGGGCCTTGCCGGTCCCCTTGCCGACGAGGGCGCCGGCGCAGCGCTTGCGGGCCTGCGAGGGGGTGGTGCCTTCGAGTTTGGCGATCGCGCAGACCGGCCACTCCTTGGCGTTGACGGTGCCGTTCTTGTCAACGAGGAAGTCGATGCTCTTCAGGGTCGGCGGGGTCGAGCCGTCCTTGGTGCCGACCCGGGTGACGGTGCTGAGGGCGATCGGGGCGTTGCCCCGCTTCGGCAGCTCGCGCGGCTGCACCGTCGCGGTGGCGCTGACGAAGGTGGGGCCGATTTCGATGATCACCGCGTAGGCCGTCGTGCAAGCCGCGACCGCCAGGACGGCGGCGAGCAGGGCGGCTTTGCGGAACGGTGCTCTCAATCAGACTCCCTTGCAACGTTTGAACACGGAACCCTGCAGGAAGGTGCCCTCTTTGAAGCGGAACTGCCCTTTCGCCTGCAGGCGCCCGTCGGGACAGCTGGCGTTGGCGAAGCTCAGCCGCTTCCCTTTGTAGTTCCATTCGCGCCCGACCCTCAGGCGCGCGTAGAGCGGGATCCCCGAGCCGCCGGCGATTTTCGGGATTTTGGCGACGGTCTTGAAGCCGTAGCGGCCGTTCTGCACCCGCTGGATCTCGATCGGGACGACGAAGGTGGTCGGCCCCGGCACGGTCAGGTGGGCGTGGACGAGGACGACGGGGTTGCCGTGTTTGGGCTCTGCGTTGAAGAGCGTCAGCGGGGTGCCGGCGGGGATCGGCGGTTGTTCGGGGAAGACCACCACGGCCTTGCCGAAGCCCGTGCCGACGATCGCCCCGGGGCAGAGTTTGCGCGCCTGCTTGGTCGTCGTCGCGGCGAGTTTGCCGGGGGTGCAGGTGGGCAGGCCGCGGGTCTCGACTTCGCCGTGTTTGTCGAACCAGATCGTCACCGTTTCCAGGATCGGCGGCGGCGAGCCGTCCTCGGTCTCGATCTTGCCGAAACCGTGCAGCTTGATCGGCGCGTACTTGTGTTTGGGCAGCGTCGTCGGCGTGAACCCTCCATCGGTGGTGATGATCAGATTCGCCGCGCGCAGCTTGATCGCCACCGCCGAACCGACGACGACGAGCAGCAGCAGCGCTGCCACGACACTTGCTCTTAACAAAACCTTCCGCACCAAATCCTCCCTCCCGTAGGCCTCTACAGGCAAACTACCAGCCGTGGGAAGGAGGATCGGCAGGGGATGGAGACGGTCCCCGAGGAAACGAACGGGGCACGAGCAGCCCTGGCTGCTGCGCCACCCCCGTGGCGTGCTGGCGGTGGCGGCGGTCCTGCTGGTCGCCCTCGGCCTGATCGGGACCGGCGTCAGCGACCGCCTCGACCCGACCACGCTCGAGGTCCCCGGCACCGAATCCTCCCGCAGCAACCAGATCCTGCGCGACCACTTCGGCGAAACCGCGCCCTTCGCGATCCTCCTGCGCGGGCCGGCGGCGGCGCTCGACCGCCAGGGCCCGGAACTGATCCGCGCCCTGCGCGAGGACCCGAAGGTGACGACGCTCTCGCCCTGGGACGACGGCGCCGTGCAGCGGCTGCGGCCCGAGCCCGACCGGGCGCTGATCCTCGCCGACTTCCACGTCGACGTCAGGACCGCGGTCAACGAGACCGTCCCGCACCTGAACCGGGTGCTGGAGGACACGATCCACCCGCCGGTCGACGCGACCCAGACCGGCTACGCCAGCCTCTCGCGGGCGATCCAGGAGGGCAACCTGAAGGCGAGCGAGCGCGGCGAGCTGATCGCCCTGCCCTTCCTGCTGATCATCCTCCTGCTCGTCTTCCGCTCGCCGATCGCGGCGGCGATCCCGCTCGCCTTCGGTGCCGTCACCGTGGTCGCCTCGCGGGGGATCCTCTACTTCTTCACCTCCTGGTTCGAGATCGACGCCTTCGCGCTGACCGTCTGCTCGATGATGGGCCTGGCGCTCGGGGTCGACTACGCGCTGCTGATGGTCTCGCGCTTCCGCGAGGAGCTGATGGAAGGCAACGAGCCGGTCGAGGCGGCGCGGCTGACCCGCCGCCATGCCGGCCGGACGGTGATGTTCGCCGGCAGCACGCTGCTGCTCTCGATGATCGTCTCGCTGTTCATCCTCCCCGGGTCGCTGCTGGCCTCGCTGGCGGGGACGGTCTGCATGGTTGTCATCCTCAGCGTCACCGTCGCCACCGTGGTCGGCCCGGCGATCCTCACCCTGGTCGGCCCCAACGTCGACCGCTGGCGCTTGGGCAAGCCGGCGGCGGCCGGCGGCTCGCGACTGATGACGATGGTCGGGGCGGCGCTGCGCAAGCCGGCGGTGGCGGCGGCCCTGATCGGCGGCGTCCTGCTGCTGCTGGCGGCGCCGGCGCTGGGGCTGAAGACGGGGCCCCCGAGCCCCGAGCAGCTGGCCAAGGACGCCCCCGCCCGCCAGGACGCCGAACTGGTCGACCGGGCGATCGGGCCGGGATGGGACGCGCCCTTCCAGGTGGTCGCGGTCTCGAAGGAAGGGCCGATCACCGACGCCAAGGACACCGCCGCGCTGGAAACCTTCCAGAAGAAACTGGCGGCGACGC
>DATHFL010000159.1:0-4737 GCA_035318125.1 Solirubrobacterales bacterium
AGCGATCGGCGCCTGCTCGGACAGCTTGCGCGCCCACGCCAGCGCCGTGTCGAACAGCTCGTGGTCCGGCACCACCTGGTTCGCGAGCCCGACCCGGTGCGCCTCGTAGGCGTCGATCGGGTCGCCCGTGAGGTTCATCTCCAGGGCCTTGTTCTCGCCGACCAGGCGGGCCAGGCGCTGGGTGCCACCGAAGCCGGGGATGATCCCCAGCTTCACCTCGGGCTGGCCGAAGACCGCGGCCTCGGCGCCGATCCGCACGTCGCAGGCCATCGCCAGCTCACAGCCGCCGCCGAAGGCGATCGAGTTGACCGCGGCGATCGTCGCGACGCCGGCCTGGCCGAGGTCGCGGAAGAGCGCGTGGGCGCGGTTGATCAGCTCCGCCCCGCTCTCCTGGTCGAGCGTCGTGAAGGCCTTGATGTCGGCGCCGGCCGAGAAGACGACCGGGACCGAGGAGGCGATCACCATCGCCCCGACGCCGTCGGCCGCCTTGACCCGGTTCCAGACCGTCTCCAGGTCCTCGATCACCTGCGGTGAGAGCGAGTTCATCGGCAGGTTCGCCAGCCAGGCGATCGCGACGTCGCCGCGGGTCTCGAGCTTGACCGTCTCGGCCTGCTCGCCCTCGTCGGCCTGCGGGTAGGGGTAGAAGCCCTGGCCGGTGGCGAGGCCGTGGCGGCCCTGGGCGACCAGCCGCTTCAGGGTCGCCGGTGGGCTGAAGCGCTCGCCGTAGCGCTCCTCCAGGTTCTCGATCGTCTCCAGGACCTGGTCGAGGCCGGTGACGTCGGCTTTCCAGAACGGCGGCAGCAGGCCTTTGCGCGGGTCGAGCCCGGCCCCGGCCATCATCCCGAGGTCGATGTCGCGAACCGAGCAGATCCCCTCCTCGACCAGCAGGCAGGCCTCGATCAGGGCGCGGCTGGAGAACATCGCCACCAGCTCCTCGGCGTCGGGCGCGGCGTCGCCGGGGACGTTCTGCTCGCCGTCCTTGAAGAAGCCCTCGCCACCGGTCTTGGCGCCGAGCTTGCCTTCGCCGACGAGGCCCTGCAGCCCCTTGTGGACATAGAAGCTCTCGCCGTAGGAGTCGTTGAGGTGTTCGGCGACGTGCAGCACGGTGTCGAGGCCGAGCAGGTCGGTGAGGAAGAACGGCCCCATCGGCGCCAGCTGGGCGCCGGCGATCGCCTCGTCGATCGCCTTCAGCGAGAGGCCGTGCTCCTCCTGGGCGCGCCAGATCTCCCCCATCGTCGCCATCAGGATGCGGTTGACGACGAAGCCGGGGACCTCGCCGCAGACGATCGGCTGCTTCTTGATCGCCTGGGCGAAGTTGTAGGCGGCGGTCGCAGTTTCCAGCGAGCTGTCCTCGCCGGCGATCACCTCGACCAGCGGCATGATCGAGGCCGGGTAGAAGAAGTGGAAGCCGACGACCTTGTCGGGGCGCAGCGTCGCTTCGCCGATCTCGGTGATCGAGAGCGAGGAGGTGTTGGAGGCGAGGATCGCGTGGCCGGGGGTGGCGGCGTCGAGCTCGCCGAAGACCGCCCGCTTGATCTCCATCTTCTCCGGCACCGCCTCGATCACGAAGTCGACGTCGCCGAACTCCTCGTAGGTGACGGTGCCGGTGATGTTCCCCATCACCTCGGCGAGGCGGGCGTCGGCCTCCTCCTGGGTCAGCTTCTCCTTCTTGACCAGGCGGGCGAGCTGGCCCTCGGTGACGCCGCGGGCTTTCTCGACGGCCGCGTCGACGAACTTCTGATCGACGTCCTTGACGACGACCGGGATGTCGGCGGCGGCGATCGCCTGCGCGATCTCGCCGCCCATGGTGCCGCCACCGACGACGGCGGCCTTCGATACGAACATGAAGAGCGGTTCCTCTCGTTTCGGGCTTGGCAGTGCGGCCCGGGAGGCTATCCCTTTGGCGACTTATGGCCCCTATAGGGACCAAAACTCGCCACTCGCTCGGCCTGCTTCAGGCGACGCCGCTCCGCCAGCGGTTACAGCCTGGACAACCCGCCTGGCCCCAGCTTTGTACGCCGGTACAAAGGCGTCGCGAAGGCGTCCCCATTAGGCTCTCTGGTGCTCTTTTTCGAGGGACTGAGACTTTCAACCGATTGCGCCCGGCGAACGGGCGCGCCAAGTGGGGGACACAAGAACCGATGACTCGCATCCGCCAGCACAACGTAAACGCCGCCCAGTGGAGCTCCAACGGTGGGGCCCTCGGCGCGCAGGACCTGACCCTGCCCGAGAACAACCCGTTCGGGCAGAACGTCTTCTCCGTCGCGGTGCAGCGCGAAAGGCTGCCCAAGGACGTCTTCGAGAAGCTGCAGACGACGCTCGAAGGGGGCGAGGCGCTCGACCCGAGCCTCGCCGACGCCGTCGCCGAGGCGATGAAGGAGTGGGCGCTGGAGAACGGCGCCACCCACTACACCCACATGTTCCAGCCGCTGACCGGCTCGACCGCGGAGAAGCACGACTCCTTCTTCGAGCCCGGCGGCGAAGGCGAGTCGATCGCCGGCTTCTCCGGCAAGGAGCTGATCCAGGGCGAGCCCGACGCCTCCTCCTTCCCCACCGGCGGCGTCCGCGCCACCTTCGAGGCCCGCGGCTACACCGCCTGGGACCCGACCAGCCCCGCCTTCATCCTCGAGAACCCGAACGGGGCGCTGCTCTGCATCCCGACCGCCTTCGCCTCCTGGACCGGCGAGGCGCTCGACGCGAAGATCCCGCTGCTGCGCTCGATGGACGCGCTCTCGCGCTCGGCGATCAAGGCCCTGCGCCTGCTCGGCGACGAGAACAGCCAGCGGGTCTTCACCACCGTCGGGCCCGAGCAGGAGTACTTCCTGATCGACGAGCAGTACTTCTTCGAGCGGCCCGACCTGATCGCGACCGGCCGCACCCTGTTCGGCGCCAAGCCGCCGAAGGGGCACGAGCTCGACGACCACTACTTCGGCTCGATCCCGGAGCGGATTCTCGCCTGCATGCTCGAGGCGGAGCTGGAAATGCGCAAGCTCGGGATCCCGGTCAAGACCCGCCACAACGAGGTGGCGCCGGCCCAGTACGAGATCGCGCCGATCTTCGAGAACTCCAACGTCGGCTCCGACCACCAGCAGATCCTGATGCAGACGCTGGAAAGCGTCGCCCGCCGCTACGGCCTCGTCTGCCTCCTGCACGAGAAGCCGTTCGCCGGCGTCAACGGCTCCGGCAAGCACAACAACTGGTCGATGGGGACCGACACCGGCTTCAACCTGCTCGATCCGGGCGAGACGCCGGCCGACAACATCCACTTCCTGTTCTTCTGCGCGGCGGTGATCCAGGCGGTGAACAAGCACCAGGGCCTGCTGCGGGCCTCGGTCGCCAACATCGGCCAGGACCACCGCCTCGGGGCGAACGAGGCGCCGCCGGCGATCATCTCGATCTTCCTCGGCGGCGAGCTGGAGAAAGTCTTCGAGGCGATCTCGAGCGGCGAGGGCGACCCCAACACGCCGGCCTCGTTCCTCGACCTCGGGGCGACGGTGCTGCCGCCGCTGCCGATGCACGGCGGCGACCGCAACCGGACCTCGCCGTTCGCCTTCACCGGCAACAAATTCGAGTTCCGGGCGCTGGGGTCGAGCATGTCGCTCGGCTTCCCGAACACGGTGCTGAACACGATCGTCGCCGAGGCGATCGACGAGCTCGCCGGCAAGCTGGAGTCGAAGCTGAGCGGGGGCGAGCAGATGCCGCAGGCCGTGATCGAGATCGTCAAGGACAGCTACCTAGCCAACAAGCAGGTCTGCTTCGGCGGCGACAACTACTACGAGGAGTGGCACCAGGAAGCCGAGCAGCGGGGCCTGAAGAACCTGCGGTCGACGCCGGACGCGCTGCCGGAAGTACTCGCCGAGAGCACCGTCGCCGCCTTCGAGAACTACAACGTCCTCTCGAAGGGGGAGCTGGAGTCGCGTTACGAGGTCTGGGTCGAGCAGTACTGGCTCCGCGCCAACATCGAGGCGGAGACGACCTTCTCGATCGCCCGGACGATGATCCTGCCGGCGGCCCTCCGCCATCTCTCCCTGATCGGCGAGGCCGGCGTCTCGGCGCTGGAGGGCGAGGTCCGCGGGCTGGTCGACGAGCTGGTCGCCGCCCTCGGCGAGCTGGAGTCGGCGAACGCCGACCCGGGGCTCGAGGGCATGGAGATGGCGATCCACGCCCGCGACAAGCAGCTGGCGGCGATGGACAAAGTCCGCGATGCCGCCGACAAGCTCGAGGGGGTCGTCGCCAACGATCTTTGGCCGCTGCCTAAGTACGAGGAGATGCTCTTCATTAAGTAGGCGTGAGGGGCGGGGAGGGGTGACCCTCTCCAGACACTGCTCGCTATGGCTCGCAGTTGAGTGTCTGGAGAGGGTCACCCCTCCCCGCTGGCCTACGGTTTCGTTATTTCCGCAGTAGGGCGATTCGTTTGATTGCGGTCGTTGCTCGCTGGCCGGTTTCGGCGTAGGAGACTTGCAGGGTGAGGGGCGCGCGGCCTTTCTCTTTCAGCTGCCTGCGGACCTTGGCGCCGAACCTGGTTTTCCCGGGCCAGATCTGCAGGCGCCAGCGGAACGATCCTCCGTGGTAGGGCGGCGGCGTGATCCCCTTCAGCACCCTCCAGCCGATCTTCGGCGCGGTGAGGGCGAGGTCGCCGCGGGCGGGGACCCAGACGTCGATCACCGCGGTGCCCGTTTCGAGGTTGTGCCTGACCTTCCCGAACCTGATCGGGCGCGAGGGAAGCGGCAGCGGCGG
>DATHFL010000160.1:0-4141 GCA_035318125.1 Solirubrobacterales bacterium
AGCCCTACATCCCCTTCTACCTCGCCACCCGCGAGTTCTTCGAGCTTGTCCGCGAGAGGCTGGCTCCGGGTGGGCTGGTGGTCGTCAACGTCGGCCATCCCGAGGGCGGACGGGAGCTGGAGCGGGTGCTGGGACGGACGATGGCCGCCGCCTTCCCGCGGGTGCTGCGCTACCCGACCGAGCCGACCAACACGCTGCTGGTCGCCGGCGAGGGCGCCTTCTCGGCGGCGCGCCTGCGGGCCAACGCCGGGACGCTGCCGGCGCCGCTGCATCCCGAGGCGCGCGAGGCGGCGGCGCGGCTGGCGCCGCGGCTGCCCGGCGGCGAGGTCTACACCGACGATCGGGCGCCGGTCGAGTGGCTCGTCGACTCCTCCCTGCTGGAATACGCGAATGAGTGAAGCGCTGGAGCGGGTGCGTGCCTGGCTGGTGACCGGGCCGGTGGGGCGAGGCCTCGCCTTCGCGATCGACTTCGCGGTCGCCCTGCGGACGATGCTCGCCCGTCGCCAGGGGTAGCCCCGCACCCCGATTCCTCTAGGGTCAGGACCGGATGCAGACTGCCGTCAAAGAGCTGGAGAACTCGCGCGCCGAGGTCGAGGTCGAGGTCCCCGCCGCCGAGGTCGAGAAGGCGACCTCCCGCGCCGCCCGGGCGATGGCGAAGGAGATGCGGATGCCCGGCTTCCGCGCCGGCAAGGCGCCGGCCTCGCTGGTGATCCAGCGGCTCGGCTACGGGCCCCTCCTGCAGGAGGCGATCCGCGAGGCGCTGCCCGAGTGGTACGAACTGGCGCTGTTCGACGCCGGCGTCAGCCCGATCGGCGACCCCAGCATCGAGATGGTCTCGACTCCGGAGAACGAGGGCGAGCCGCTGAAGTTCAAGTTCGAGGTGGGAGTGCGCCCGGCCGCCCAGCTCGGCGAGTACAAGGGCCTCGAGGTCGGCAAAGAGGAGAAAGAGGCGCCCGACGAAATCATCGACACCGAGGTCGAGCGGATCCGCGAGGGCTTCGCGCGGCTGGAGCCGGTCGAGCGGGCCGCCGCCGAGGGCGACTCGCTGCTGATCGACTTCGAGGGCTTCGTCGATGGCTCGGCCTTCGAGGGCGGCGCCGCCGAGGACTACCTGCTGGCGCTCGGCTCGGGGCAGCTGATCGAGGGCTTCGAGGAGCAGCTGACCGGCGCCGAGGCGGGGGAGGCGCGCGAGGTGAAGGTGACCTTCCCGGCCGGCTACCAGGCCGAGCACCTGGCCGGCGAAGACGCGGTCTTCAAGGTCAAGGTCAAGGAGGTGCGGGAGAAAGTCCTGCCCGAGCTCGATGACGACTTCGCCTCCGACGCCTCCGAGTTCGACACCCTGGAGGAGCTGCGCGCCGACATCCGCGAGAAAGTCGGCGCCGCGCTCGGCAGCCGGGCCGAGGAAGACTTCCGGGTGGCGGCGATCGACGCCGCAGTCGAGGCGGCGACGGTCGAGGTCCCCGACGAGCTGGCGACGGCGCGGGCGACCGAACGCTGGGAGCGGATGGAACGGCAACTGGCGGGTCGCGGCATGGACCCCAACGCCTTCCTGCAGATGCAGGGCAAAACCCGCGACGAGCTGATCGAGGAAACCAAGCCCGACGCGGAAAAAGAGCTGAAGCGCGAGGCGGTCGTCACCGCGATCGCCGAGGCCGAGGGCATCGAGGTCTCCGAGGAGGAGATGGTCGAGGCGCTCGAGCACAGCGCCGAACACGAACGCACCACCCCCGAGAAGCTGCTGGAGCGACTGCGCCAGAGCGGCCGCGACTCGATGGTCCGCGAAGACCTGCGCGCCCGCAAGGCGATCGAACTGGTCGCCGACGCGGCCAAACCGATCCCCAAGGAGCAGGCCGAGGCGCGGGAGAAAATCTGGACGCCGGAGAAGGAAAAAGAGAAAGCCGGCGAGCTCTGGACCCCGGGCAGCGACGCCTGACGCCTTCTATAGAGTGCGGGCAATGAGTCCTCTGGTCCCGATGGTGGTCGAGCAGACCTCGCGCGGCGAGCGCGCGTTCGACATCTACTCGCGCCTGCTCGGCGAGCGGATCGTCTTCCTCGGCACGCCGGTGACCGACGACATCGCCAACCTGATCGTCGCCCAGCTGCTGCACCTGGAGTCCGAGGACCCCGACAAGGACGTCAGCCTCTACATCAACTCGCCCGGCGGCTCCGTCTACGCCGGCCTGGCGATCTACGACACGATGCAATTCATCAAACCCGACGTGCAGACGA
This sequence comes from Solirubrobacterales bacterium, assembly GCA_035318125.1. Taxonomy (GTDB): domain Bacteria; phylum Actinomycetota; class Thermoleophilia; order Solirubrobacterales; family 70-9; genus VAYN01. Next base: position 2,230 of record DATHFL010000160.1, read on the forward strand.
TCTGCGTCGGGGTGGCGATGAGCATGGGGGCGCTGCTGCTCTGCGGCGGCACCGAGGGCAAACGGATGGCGCTGCCGAACTCGAAGGTCCTGATCCACCAGGTCTCGGCCGGCTTCCAGGGCCAGGCGACCGACATCGAGATCCACGCCAAAGAGATCATCGACGTCCGCCGTCGCCTCGACGAGATCATCGCCCGGCACACCGGTCAGCCGTTCGACAAAGTCACCAAAGACACCGAGCGGGACTACTTCATGAGCGCGGAGGAGGCGAAGGAGTACAACATCGTCGACCGCGTGATCGAGCACCACTGAAGCGCCTTCAGGGGAGGCGGCGTTCGAACCAGAGGTCGGCTTTGGGGTTCTCGTTGTAGGCGGGGACTTCGCGGTAGCCGGCGGAGCGGTAGAGGCCGACGGCGGGGGTGAGGTAGTCGGAGGTGTCGAGCCGGACCGCTCGGCAGCCGTGTTCGAGTGCGATCTCGTCGAGGCGGGCGAGGATGCGGCGGCCGAGACCGGTGCCGCGGAAGGCGGGTGCGACGTACATGCTCTTCACCTCGGCGACCTCGGTGTCGAGGTGGCGAACGCCGCCGAGGCCCGCCGGCTCGCCGTCGGCGCGGGCGATCAGCAGCACCCCGTTCGGCGGCGCCAGGTCGGCGGGCGGCCCGGCGGCGATCTCCTCGTCGAGGTCGATTCCCGCTTCTTCGCGGTCGTAGACCAGCGGCCCGTCCGCCTCGCGGACGAAGTCGGCGTAGAGCGCTTGCACCTGCGGATCGTCGCGGTCGACCGGCTCAAGCGCGAAAGTCACGGCCGGTTGCGCTTCTCGGTCTCGGCCGGCACCGGCCAACCGTAGCGGCGACGCAAGCTCGGCGTCACGAGGAGGGACAGGCGCGCGGGCGCCGTAAACGGACCCCACGAACCGGCGCGAGCCCCTCTCTAAGCTTTGGGGCGCTGCCGGAGGTCAAAGATCATCCCGTTAGGAGGGGATTCCGCTGGCACGTCCTTCAGACTCGAACGAGCAGCTCCTCTGCAGCTTCTGCGGCAAGTCGCAGCGCCAGGTGAAAAAGCTGATCGCCGGCCCCGGCGTCTACATCTGCGACGAGTGCATCGACCTCTGCAACGAGATCATCGACGAGGAGCTGACGGCGCCGCCTGCCTTCGAGCTGGAGAACCTGCCGAAACCGCAGGAAATCTACGACGTCCTGCAGGAGTACGTGGTCGGCCAGGAGGCGGCGAAGCGGGCGCTCTCGGTCGCCGTCTACAACCACTACAAGCGGGTGCAGATCGCCCAATCCGGCGACGAGGTCGACGTCGAGCTGCAGAAGTCGAACATCATGATGCTGGGCCCGACCGGCTGCGGCAAGACGCTGCTCGCCCAGACCCTGGCCCGGATCCTCAACGTCCCCTTCGCGATCGCCGACGCGACCGCGCTGACCGAGGCCGGCTACGTCGGCGAGGACGTCGAGAACATCCTCCTGAAGCTGATCCAGGCCGCCGACTTCGACGTCAAGAAGGCCGAAACGGGGATCATCTACATCGACGAGATCGACAAGATCGCGCGCAAAGCCGACAACCCGTCGATCACCCGCGACGTCTCCGGCGAAGGCGTCCAGCAGGCGCTGCTGAAGATCCTCGAGGGGACCACCGCCTCGGTGCCGCCCCAGGGCGGGCGCAAGCACCCCCACCAGGAGTTCCTGACGATCGACACCACCAACATCCTCTTCGTCTGCGGCGGCTCCTTCGCCCAGCTCGACGAGGTGATCGAGAAGCGGATCGGCAATCACGGTGTCGGCTTCGGCGCCGAGGTCGTATCCGCGATCGATAAGGACACCGGCGAGGCCTTCGAGCAGGTGCTGCCTGAGGACTTCATGGAGTACGGCCTGATCCCCGAGTTCATCGGGCGAATGCCGGTCGTCGCT
>DATHFL010000161.1:0-4283 GCA_035318125.1 Solirubrobacterales bacterium
CGAACACCGTCCATCCGGTTGGCTGCCGTTCCTCGATGCGACGGCTGCTCTCCATTGACTGCTCCTTTCGTGCGGCCCTCGGGGCCGTTGACTGGGGCCAGACCGATGCCTGGCTGGCTAAAAGGAACGTAGAACGCGGGGTTCATTAAGTCAACGTGTCCTTACAGGTTCTTCGCTACAGGCTGTTGACCGATAACCGTCGATGAAGGCGATAGCCTCGCCCGCGATGGCGAAGCGTCCCGACCTCGTCCGCCGCGCCGCCGCCGAGGGCTTCGGCACCTTCGCCCTCGTCTTCGCCGGCTGCGGGGCGATCGTTGCCGAGGCGGAGTACCCGGGCTCGCTTGGCGCGGTTGGGATCGCCCTCGTCTTCGGTCTCGTCGTGATGGCGATGGTCTACGCCACCGGCCACCTCTCGGGCGCCCACCTGAACCCCGCGGTCACCTTCGCCTTCGCCGCAACCCGCCACTTTCCCCGCGCCGAGGCCGCCGCCTACGTCGGCGCCCAGGTTGGGGGGGCACTCCTCGCAGCCGCCCTGCTGGCGGCGATCTGGCCGAGCCAGCCCGCGGCTCTCGGAACCACCCTGCCCACGGTCGGGATCGGCAGCGCCTTCGTTTACGAGGCGGTGCTCACGGCCTTCCTGATGTTCGTGATCATGGCCGTGGCCACCGACACCCGCGCGGTCGGCGCGGCGGCGGCGATCGCGATCGGCGGCACGGTCGGGCTCGACGCCCTCTTCGGCGGCCCGGTGACCGGGGCCTCGATGAACCCGGCCCGTTCGCTCGGTCCCGCCCTCGCCAGCGGCGAGGTGCACGACCTCTGGCTCTACCTGCTCGCTCCGCCGCTGGGCGCGGCGCTCGGGGCGCTCGCCTACCAGCTCGTGCGCGGCGAGCATCCGGGCGGAGAGGCGACGGAGGCCGCCTGATGGCCCGCGCCCTCTTCGTCTGCCTCCACAACGCCGGCCGCTCGCAGATCAGCGAGGCGCTCTTCAACCGCGCCGCCGAGGGGCGCCACGAAGGGCTCTCCGCCGGCACCACCCCGGCCGACCGGGTCCACTCCGAGGTCGTCGAGGCGATGGCCGAGGTCGGCATCGACGTCGCCGATCGCCGGCCCCACCGGCTCACCCGGGCCGACGCCGAATGGGCCGACGTGGTGGTGACGATGGGCTGCGGCGACGAGTGCCCCTACATCCCCGGCAAGCGCTACCTCGACTGGGACCTCGCCGATCCCAAAGGGCAGTCGCTCGAGCAGGTGCGGGCGACCCGCGACGAGATCGAGCGGCGGGTGACGGCGCTGGTCGAAGAACTCGACCAACTCGACCGCACCTAGCAAGAAGCTGTTCGTCCGGTGACGCGGGAACGGTGGATAACCCTGCTGGTCGTCTCGGCGGCGACGGCGATGCTGCTGCTGGACGTGACGGTGGTCAACGTCGCCCTGCCGGCGATCCGCGCCGACCTCGGCGCCAGCTTCGGCGAGATGCAGTGGGTGATCGACGCCTACGCGCTGACCCTGGCGGCGACGCTGCTGAGCGCCGGGGTGCTGGCCGACCGGATCGGGCGGCGGGCGGTCTTCGCCTCGGGGCTCGCCGTCTTCACCGCCTGCTCGGCGCTCTGCGCGGCGGCGAGCTCGCCGCTCTTCCTCGACCTCGCCCGCGCCGCCCAGGGCGTCGGCGCTGCGGCGATGTTCGCCTCTTCCCTGGCGCTGCTGGCCGAGGAGTTCCAGGGCGCCGAGCGCGGCTTCGCCCTCGGGGTCTGGGGCGGGGTCACCGGCGCGGCGCTGGCGATCGGCCCGCTGGTCGGCGGCGTCCTCACCGACCAGCTCGACTGGCGCTGGATCTTCCTCGTCAACCTGCCGATCGGCGCGCTCCTGACCTGGCTCACCCTGCGCTCGCTGCCGGAGTCGCGCGAGCGGCGGCCGCGGCCGCTCGACCTCGCCGGGATGGCGAGCTTCGGCGCCGCCTGCTTCCTCGCCACCTACGGCCTGATCCGCGGCAACGAGGACGGCTGGGGGAGCGCTCCGATCGTCGGCGCCCTGGCCGGTGCCGCCGTCCTCCTCGCCGTCTTCGTCGCGACCGAGCGCCGGGCCGAGGCGCCGATGCTGCCGCTCTCGCTCTTCCGCATCCCCGCCTTCACCGGGACCGCCGTGGTCGCCTTCGCGCAGTCGGTCGCGCTCTACCCGCTGCTGCTGTTCGTGGCGATCTACCTGCAGAACGGCCTCGGCTTCTCGCCGACCGAGACCGGCCTGCGCATCCTCCCGCTGACGCTCGTGCTGGTCGTCGTCGCGCCGATCTCCGGCCGGCTCACCAACCGTCTGCCGCTGCGGGTGCCGCTGATGACGGGGCTGGTGCTGATCGGGGCCGGCCTGCTGCTGATGCGCGCGGTCGACGTCGAGAGCGAGTGGACGGCATTGCTCCCCGGCCTCCTGGTCGGCGGGCTGGCGATCGGGGTGATCAGCCCGGCGCTCGCGGCGGCGATGGTCAGCGTCCTGCCGGTCGAGCGCAGCGGCCTCGCCTCGGGGATCAACAACACCTTCCGCCAGCTCGGGATCGCACTGGGGATCGCCGGCCTCGGCGCGATCTTCGAGCACCGGGCCGGCGAGGCGGTGGGCGGCGCGAGGGCCGGCATCGTCGCCGGCCTCGACGCGATCCTCGCCGTCGCCGCTCTCGTGGCCTTCGCTGCGGCGCTCCTCGCCTGGCCGCTGCTCGGGAGGCAGCGCTCGAGTTGAGCTAGCGCTCGCAACCGCGGATCGAGTCGACCCCGCCGCCGCCTCGGCAGCGATCGACGCCGCGGCCGCCGCGCAGCCGGTCGCCGCCTCCGCCGCCCTTCAGCACGTCGTTGCCGCCCGATCCCTTGAGCAGGTCGGGACCGCCGCGTCCGAGGAGGCGATCCGGGCCGGCTCCGGCGAAGACGCGATCGCCGGCCGTGCCGGTGCTGACGTAGTCGCTCCCGCCGCCGGCGCAGATCAGGTCTTTCCCGGCGCGGGAGACGATGCGGTCGTTGCCGCCGAGGGCGACGATGACGTCAGGACCGGGGGTGCCGGGCAGGACGTCGTTCCCGGCGGTCCCGGTGATCGTCGCGGCGACCCCCCGGCAGCTCGGCGGACCGAGGACGCGGGTGCTGGCCGTCGCTTTGTCGTTGCCGCTGACGGGGTCTTTCTGGTCGCCTTTGACGGTCGCCGTGTTGCGGATCGTGCCGGCGCTGCGAGGCACGACCACGATCGTGATCGTCACCGGTGCGCCGCCATAGTTGACGCCGCTCGGTTTCAGGGAGCCGACGGTGCAGGTGACCTTCCCTTTCTGCGCCGCGCAGGCGCCGGAGGGCCCGGAGGCGGAGACGAGGTCGACCCCCTTGGGGAGGTCGTCGGTCACGGTCACGCCCGTGGCCGGTTCGGGGCCGAGGTTTTCGACCCCGATCGTGTAGGTGAGGTTGGAGCCGACGCGCACCGGATCCGGGCTGTCGGTCTTGGTGACCTTCAGGTTCGCCGAGCCCGGCTGCGCCGCCGAGCCGACGCTCGCGACGATGAAGGCGGCGAGGAGCAAAGCGCCCAGCCCTGCCGCCGTCGATCCGAGGAACCATCGCGAAGCCAGCCGTCCCATTCTCAGCCTTCCTTTCGTCGACCTTCACTCCTGAAACTTCACTCCTGAAACGACTCGGCCCGCCGGTTATCAGGGGTAAGAGGTCGAAGCCGGTGGCCGCTATGCGGGCTGGCCGATGAGCGGCTGAGCTCGGCCGACCGCACCCGTCCGCGACGGGGGGAGCAGGAGGGCGGAGGCGCAGACCAGGCCGAAAGCGGTCGCCTGAAGGCCGATCCCCACCGACCCGGTCGCGAGGGGATCGCCGAAGACGATGACGCCGCTGAGGATCTGGGCCGAGCTTGCGACCAGGCCCATCAGCCCGATCGTCTCGATCGCGCCGCCGCGCTGCAGGGACGCCACGGCCGAGTATTGGGCGAGGGCGCCGCAGACGACGATCGCGGCGACCCACGGCGCCAGGACGAGAAGAGAAAGGCTTCCCTCTCCGGTCAGGGCCTTGATCGCCACCCCGGCGAAGGCGAAGAGCGTGCCGGCGATGACGGCCAAGAGGGCGCCGTGGCGGGCTTTGAACAGCTGGCGCCGGTAGCCGTAGGCGAGGCCCAGGGCGATCACTCCCAGCGCTCCCTCGAAGGCGACGATCGCGGTGAGGGCGAACCGGGAGTGGCTGCCGTCGATGCTCGGCAGCGTCAGGGCGAGGAGGCCCAGGCCCAGCCCGCCGAGCAGCAGCGCCAGCCACTGGCGCGGCTCGACCGCA
>DATHFL010000162.1:0-2654 GCA_035318125.1 Solirubrobacterales bacterium
GCCGGCCACGCCTCCGCCTCGCGCGAGCGCTGCCGCCGCGACCAGCCGAGCTCGGCCCCGAGCGCGTCGGCGACCGGCCGCACCGCCTTCGCCGTGCGCAGCTCCGGCGCCGCCAGGATTCCCAGCCGGGTGCGGCGCAGGAGCACGTCGGCGACGCTCCGCGCCTGCTCCAGCCGCCCCGCCAGCACCGCCTCGGCCAGCAGGTCGGGACGGCCGGGGACGATCGGCCGCGCCAGCTTCGGGTCGGCGCGGGCGATCTCCAGCACCCTGCGGGCGGCGTGCCCGTAGCGGAAGGCGAGCTGGTCGAGCGCCTCCTCCCCCACCCCCTCGGGCGCGTCGAGGTCGCCGGGGCGCGCCTCCATCCCCAGCGGGATCTCGTGCGTGTGGCAGGGGGCCTCGCGGCCCTCGCGCTCGACCAGGCGGTCGACCGTCTGCTTCGCCATCCGCCGCCAGGTGGTGAGCTTGCCGCCGGTGATCGTCAGCATCCCCGAGGAGGTCTCGTAGAGCTCGGCTTTGCGGGAGATGTCGACCGACTTGCGCGGGTCGCCGGTCGAGATCAGCGGCCGCACCCCGGCGTAGGCGCCGACCAGGTCGGAGTCGCTCAGCGAGGTGCCGAAGAAATCGTTCACCGCGCTCAGCAGGTACTCGACGTCCTCCGCGGCCGGGCGCGGGTGGACGGTGTCGCCGTCGAAGTCGTTGTCGGTGGTGCCGACGAGGGTGCGCCCGTACCAGGGCAGCGAGAAGATCATCCGGCCCTCGCCGGCCGGGAGGACGCAGGCGGCCTTGCCCATCGGCAGGTCGGCCTGGTCGATGAGGACGTGGGTGCCGCGGCTGGGCGCGATCCGCGGCACGTCCTCCTCCCCCAGCAGCTCCTCGGGGCGGACCTGGTCGGCGAAGACGCCGGTCGCGTTGACGACGTGGTCGGCGCGCACCTCCATCCGCTCGCCGGACTCGGCCTCGACGAAGGCGACGCCGGTCGCCTCGCCGCCGGCCGAGAGGACCTCGGTCACCTCGGCCCCGTTCAGCATCACCGCGCCGAAGCGTTCGGCCTCGCCGAGGACGGTGAGGACGAGGCGGACGTCGTCGGTCTGACAGTCGTAGAAGAGGTAGGCGTCCTTGGGGTCGCGCGGGGCGAGCGCCGGGACCAGGTCCAAGACCTCGTCGCGGTCGATCGTCCGGTGGCGGTCGGGCGACCAGTAGTAGTCGTCGGGCTCCTCGCGGGAGGCGCGGCGCTCGCGGCGGCTGCGGCCGGCGCGGGTCGTCGCCATCACGTCGTACATGTTCAGCCCGATGCCGAGTTTGCGGTCGCGGCGCTCCTCGCCGAGGGCGGGGACGAGGAACGGGGTCGGGTAGACGAGGTGCGGCGCCAGGCGGACCATCAGCTGGCGCTCCAGCAGCGCCTCGCGGACCAGGCCGAGGTCGAAGTTCTGCAGGTAGCGGAGGCCGCCGTGGACCATCTTCGAGGAGCGGCTGGAGGTGCCGAGCGCGTAGTCGCCGCGCTCCAGCAGGGCGACCGAGTAGCCGCGCGAGGCGGCGTCGAGGGCGACGCCGGCGCCGGTGACGCCGCCGCCGATCACCACCACCTCGAAGTGCCGGCCGGCGATCTCCTCGATGGCGCGGGCGCGGCTCAGCATCAGTCCAGGTAGGTCGTGGCGAGCTCGGCGCCGGGGCGTTCGGGCGGCGGCTTCTCCTGGCGCGGGTGGCCGAGGTGGAGGAGGCCGACGAAGCGCTCGCCCGCGAGCAGGCCGACGGCGGCGCGGCCCTCGTCGCTGCGGAGGATGCCGGGGGTGCGCCAGTAACCAGCGAGGCCGCGGGCGTGGGCGGCGAGGAGGACGATGTAGGAGGCCGAGGCGGTCGCGTGCAGGTCCTCTTCGTCGGCGACGGGGTCGCCGCTGAGGACGCAGGAGACGACGATCAGCGTCGGCGCCCGGTCGAGCTTGGCGGCGCCCTCCGGTCCGGCGACCTCCTTCAGCCGCCGCAGCGTCTCCGGCCCGACCACCCGGAAGCGCCAGGGCACCGTCAGGTGGTGGTTCGGCGCCCAGCTCGCCAGCTCCAGCAGCTCGTCGATCTGCTCGCGCGGTAGCGGCTCCGGCCCAAACGCCTTGTGCGTGCGCCGGGTGCGAATCGCGGTCTCAACGTCCATCCACCGAGGGTATAGCTAGAAGACGATCAGGCCTGCCAAGCCAAGAAAGCTGGTCAGCACGATGGTGGATAGGGCGACGAAGCCCTGGATCATGGTTTGCCGCAGTTCCCGGATGTCAGCATCGACTCGGTCAAACCGGGCGTCAACCTGGTCAAACCGGGCGTAGACGTTCTCCTTGAAGTCGTCGAGGCGCTCGTCGGTCCAGCTCTCTCGCATGTACATGATCGTAGCGTAACCTTCCGTCTGCAACGAAACAAGACGCGAAAGCGCCGGAACTGGAAAATTTCGGTGACGAAAGAGGATCGTCAGAGGCCGTAGCGCCAGCGCATCCAGGCTTTGCGGCCGCCGAGGCCGGCGAGGAAGAGGACGCAGCCGGCGAGGAGGCCGAGGAGGACGGCGCCGGCGGTGCTGCTGGAGTCACCGGTCGATTCGGAGGCCTGTTCGCCGTACTGCACCGCGGAGGCTTCGCCGGCTTCTCCCGTGGGCGGGACGCCGAGGTCGCCCTCGGGGC
>DATHFL010000163.1:0-3175 GCA_035318125.1 Solirubrobacterales bacterium
GAAGAACTCTCCGAATGGGGGGAACCGGTCGGCGACGTCACCGATGCCAAGGAGCTCGAGGAGATCGAGCTCCACCTCGCCTCGCCGGCGAAGTACTTCCTGATCTGGTTCACGAAGGCGGCCCCCTCGCGGGACCAGGAGGGCCGCTATCGGATCGAGATCAGCGACGTGAAGCTGGTCGACTGAGCCTCAACCCGGCTCGAATGGGTATAGGGGCACCTGCGGGCTCCCCAAAACCTTTACATCGATCCGTGTAACATTTGACAATGGCAGAGCGAGGCGCCAAACCGAAGGTCCCGAAGGCGCGACAGCGGGCGCTGCACGCCGTCCGCTCCCTCTTCACGCCGCTGCTGCCCGACGACTACCTCGAACTGATCAACCCGCTCTGGTCGACGCAGGAGCTGCGCGGCCGGATCGAGCGGGTCCAGCGTGAGACCCCCGACGCGGTCACGGTGCTGATCCGCCCCGGCTTCGAGTGGGAGGGGCACCGGCCGGGCCAGTACCTGCGGATCGGCGTGGTCGTCGACGGCGTCCATCACTGGCGCGCCTATTCGCTGACCACCGACCCCGGGCGCCCCGACGGGCTGATCGGGATCACCCCGAAGCTGGTCGACGCCGGCAAGGTCTCGCCCTACCTGGTGCACCGGGCGCGTCCGGGCGACGTCGTCCGCCTCGGCGGCGTCGAAGGGACCTTCGTCCTGCCCGACCCGCCGCCGGAGCGGATGCTGTTCCTCAGCGCCGGCAGCGGCGTCACCCCGATCATGAGCATGCTGTGCAGCCTCGACCGCGCCGACGCGATCGGCGACGCCGTCCACGTCCACTCCGCCCGCACCGCGGAGGGGGTGATCTTCGGCGAGCGCCTGCGCGACCTCGGCGAGCGGCGGCCCGGCTACCGCCTGCACCTGCAGCTGACCGGGGAGACCGGCCGGGTCTCCCCCGCCGACCTGGATCGGCTCTGCCCCGACTGGCGCGAGCGCCACGCGTTCGTCTCCGGCCCCGGGGAGATGCTCGACGCCCTGGTCCAGCACTGGCGCGAGCAGGGCGACCCCGAGCTGCTGGCGATGGAGCGCTTCCAGCCGGTGATCGGGGGCGACGCGGTCGCCGGCGAGGGCGGCACGATCCGCTTCCTCAAGAGCGGTGTCGAGGCCACCTCCGACGGCGGCACCCCGATCCTCGTCGCCGGCGAGGAAGCGGGGGCGGAGCTGCCGTTCGGCTGCCGGATGGGGATCTGCCACACCTGCATCGGCCGGCTCTGCTCGGGAGAGGTGCGGGACCTGCGGACCGGCGAGGTCTACGGGCAGGAGGACGAAATGGTGAGGACCTGCGTCAACGCGCCGGAAGGCGACGTGGAGATTGCCCTATGAGAAAGCGGGAAGGAAGACTCAGATGACCACCACGACCACCCCGATCGACACCCACGAGGAGAGCCCGCTCGCGCACCTCTCCGAGCAGCAGCTGGAGGAGCTGGGGCGCGAGTTCGACGCGATCCGCGACCGGGTCATGGCCGAGCTCGGCGACCGCGACCGGCGCTACATCGAGAGCATGATCGAGATGCAGCGGCGGCTGGCGGTGCTCGGCCGCATCGTCCTGCTCGCCTCGCGCAACCGCGGCGCCTGGGCGGCCGGGACCGCCGCGCTTTCCGCCGCGAAGATCCTCGAGAACATGGAGATCGGGCACAACGTCATGCACGGCCAGTGGGACTGGATGAACGACCCGCGCATCCACTCCTCGACCTGGGACTGGGACACCGCCTCCACCGCCGAGGCCTGGAAGCACTCCCACAACTACGTCCACCACACCTACACCAACATCCGCGGCAAGGACAAGGACCTCGGCTACGAGATCATGCGGATCGACCCGGAGCAGAAGTGGCACCCGGTCTACCTCGCGCAGCCGGTCTACAACCTGATCCTGGCGGCGCTGTTCGAGTGGGGTGTGGCGCTGCACGACCTCGACTTCGAGGCGATCCGCAAGGGCCACAAGCCGATGCACCAGGTGAAGCGGGAGCTGAAGGGGATCGCGGGCAAGGCGAAGAGCCAGATCGTCAAGGACTACATCGCCTGGCCGCTGGTCAGCGCCGCGGCCGCGACGGCCGTCGACGTGGTGGTGGAGACGCGGCGGCAGCGCAAGCGGCCCCGCGGTCTCCTCGGACGCGCGGGGCGGAAGCGGCAGAGTCGCTGGGCACCGGTGGTCGAAGCCGCGCTGAACAGCGGCGCCAAGACCTTCCGCGCCACGGCCAAGGCAAACGCCACCGCCAACGTCGTCCGCAACGTCTGGGCCTACGCGATCATCTTCTGCGGCCACTTCCCCGACCAGACCTACACCTTCTCCCAAGAGGAGGTCGAGAACGAGAGCCGCGGCGGCTGGTACATCCGCCAGCTCACCGGCTCCGCCAACATCGACGGCAGCCCCCTCTTCCACGTCGCCAGCGGCAACCTCAGCTACCAGGTCGAGCACCACCTCTTCCCCGACATGCCGAGCACGCGCTACGCCGAGATCGCCCCCCAGGTGAAAGACGTCTGCGAGCGCTACGGCCTCCCCTACAACTCCGGCCCCTTCGGCCAGCAGCTGGGGATGGTGCAGCGGACGATCCTCCGGCTGGCCTTCCCCGGCGGCAAGCCCCGGCCGAAGCCGGGGCCGTACCGCGGCGAGAACGGCAACGGGGCGGCGCTGCGATAGTCGCGGCATGAGGATCGCCAGCCTCGTCCCCTCCGCGACCGAGATGCTCTTCGCGCTCGGGCTCGGGGGGAACGTGGTCGGCGTCACCCACGAGTGCGACCACCCGCCTGAGGCGGCGGACCTGCCCCACCTGACCGCGACGGTGCTGCCCGCGGGGCTCTCGGCGGGGGAGATCGACGCCGCGGTCAAGGAGGTGGTCGGCGAGGGCCGCGCCCTCTACAGCCTCGACGAGGAGCGGCTGGCCGAACTCGAACCCGACCTGATCGTCACCCAGGCGGTCTGCGAGGTCTGCGCCGTCTCCTACGAGGACGTGGTCACGGTGGCGAACCGGCTGCCGAACCGGCCGCGGGTGCTGCAGCAGGACCCGAGCACGCTCGGGGAGGTCCTGGAGGACGTGACTCGGCTCGGCGCAGCGGCGGGGATCGAGGAGCGAGCTCGCGAGCTCCGCGACGAGCTCGAAGGGCGACTGGAGGCGGTGCGAACGGCGGTCGCCGGC
>DATHFL010000164.1:0-4749 GCA_035318125.1 Solirubrobacterales bacterium
GCCTGCGCCAGTCCGAGTACCGCGTGCAGCTGCGCGAGAAGCAGAAGACCCGCCGCTACTACCAGGTGCTGGAGAAACAGTTCCGCGCCTACTACGAGAAGGCCTCCCGTCAGGAGGGCGTCACCGGCGAGAACCTGCTGCGCCTGCTCGAGTCCCGCTTCGACAACGTGCTCGTCCGCCTCGGCTTCGCCGCATCCCGGCGCCAGGCGCGGCAGCTGATCACCCACGGCCACTGGCAGATCAACGGCCGCCGGGTCAACATCCCCTCCTACCAAGTACGTCCCGAGGACATCATCTCGATCCGGTCGGATTCGAAAGCCACCGACACGATCCGGCGGGCCACCGAACTCGTTTCCACGGTCCCGGCCTGGTTGCAGGCCGATCACGATGCTCTCACCGCCAAGGTCCTGCGCTACCCCGAGCGCTCCGAGATCTCGGCGCCGGTTCAGGAGCAGCTGATCGTCGAGCTGTACTCCAAGTAGTCCGGAAACCGCCATCTCTGAACACGCATACGCAAGGAACTCATGACCACTGATTTCCAGGTCCCCCGCATCACCTCCGAGAAAGTCGACGACCGTCGCGGCACTTTCACGATTGAGCCGCTCGACAAGGGCTTCGGCTACACCTTCGGCAACAGCCTCCGTCGCGTCCTCCTCTCCTCGCTTGGCGGCGCCGCCATCACCAGCGTCCGCATCGAGGGGGTGGCGCACGAGTTCTCGACCGTGCCCGGCGTCAAAGAGGACGTCACCGACATCATCCTCAACCTCAAGGACCTCGTCGTCCGCATGCACACCGATGCCGACGAGGTCGAGGCGCCGCTGGTCGCCACCGGCCCCGGCGAGGTGAAGGCGAAGGACATCGACCTGCCCTCCGGCGTTGAGATCCTCAACCCCGACGCGCCGATCGCGACCCTCGAGAAAAAAACCAAGCTCGAGGTCTACCTGACGATCGGCCGCGGCCGCGGCTACTCCCCGGCCGAAGAGAACAAGTCCGACGAGCAGCCGATCGGCGTGATCCCGATCGACTCGATCTTCTCGCCGATCCGGCGCGCCTCCTACGCGGTCGCCGCCGCCCGCGTCGGCCAGCGGACCGATTTCGACAAACTGACGCTCGACCTCGAGACCGACGGTTCGATCGAGCCCGGGGCGGCCCTGCGGGAAGCCTCCGAGATCCTGATCAAGAGCCTGGCGATCTTCACCGACGCCGACCGGGTCGAAGAGCTGACGGCGCGCGAACCGGCCCCCCCGGTCGCCAGCGACGGCTTCTCCTCGTCGCCCAACGACGGCGGTGCCGCCGCCAACGGCCTCGACGAGATCCTGATCGAGGAGCTCGAACTGGGCGTCCGCTCCTACAACTGCCTGAAGCGGGCCGGCGTCCAGACGGTCGGCGACCTGGTGCGCAAATCGCGCGCCGAACTGAACGCGATCCCGAACTTCGGTCAGAAGTCGATCGAGGAAGTGATCGAGACCCTGCACTCCCGCGGCCTCGACCTGCAGGCTGACTGAGGCGCGGGAAGGGACGAGCGGAGGATCCGGTGCGGCACAAAAAGAAGCGGAACAAGCTCAGCCGTGACGCCTCCCACCGCGAGTCGCTGCTCTCGAACCTCTCGAAGCAGCTGATCGAGCACGAGCGGATCGAGACCAGCCAGGCCAAGGCCAAGGCGGTCAAGCCCGAGGTGGAGAAACTGATCACCCTCGCCAAGCGCGGCGACCTGCACGCGCGGCGCCAGGCGCTGGCCACCCTCCACAACGACAAGTTCATCGTCCACAAGCTGTTCGACGAGGTGGCGCCGCGCTACGCGACGCGCCCGGGCGGGTACACCCGCATCGTCAAGCTCGGCCCTCGGCGGAGCGACTCCACCGAGATGGTCTACCTCGAGCTGGTTTAGCGGGGGCCGGGGGTGGGGACACCCTCGCCCGGACAAATGCCGGTCTAATTAGACCGGCATTTTGAGTATCCGCCCGTTCGAGGGTGTCCCCACCCCCGGCTACAGGCCGTTGTAAGAGACTGACTCGAGGTACAAGCCGTGGGGGGGAGCCGTGTCTCCTGCCTCGGTTCGTGGTGCTCCTTTGAGGAGCTCTTCGAAGTTCGCGACGGTGCGGCGGCCTGAGGCGACCTCCAGCTGGGTGCCTACTAGGACTCTCACCATGTTGCGCATGAAGGCGTCGGCGGTGATACGGAAGGAGAGGATGTCGCCCTGGGCTTCCCAGGCGGCGGCGAGGACGTTGCGTTCGAAGCGGACGTGGTCGGTTTGGGTGGGGGTGAAGGCGGTGAAGTCGTGGCTGCCGGCGATCGCCTCGGCGCAGGCGTCGAGCGCCTCGCGGTCGACGCGGTGGGGCCACCAGAGGGCGCGGCCGAGCTCGAACGGGTTCGGCGCCGAGCGGGTCAGCAGCCGGTAGCGGTAGCTGCGCGCCTTGGCGTCGCGGCGGGCGTCGAAGCCGTCGGCGACGACGCTTGCGGCGGTGACGACGACGTCGTCGGGGCCGACGCCGTTGAGGCGGCGCATCAGGTCTCCGGGCGGGTCGGCTGCCGTCTCGAAGCTCGCCACCTGACCGAGCGCGTGGACGCCGGTGTCGGTGCGTCCTGCGACGGTCAGCTCGACCGGCTTGCGCAGCACGGTCGCCAGCGCCGTCTCCAGCTCGCCCTGCACCGTCCGCAGGCCCGGCTGCCTCGCCCAGCCGCGGAAGCCGGAGCCGTCGTATTCGATGTCGAGCCTCACCGTGGGCACGGCGGCAGTATCTCCGACTCAGGAGGGACTGTTGAGACGTTGGCGCTTTTGCCAACCCTCGGTTTGCAAAGGCGCCTGGCCGGTGGGTCCCGTGGCCCTCGTAAACTCGGGTTGGTGCGCATCCTCCTCACCAACGACGACGGCATCTCGGCGCCGGGGCTGCAGGCCGCCCGCCGCGCGCTCTCGGAGCTCGACGACGTGGTCGTCGACGTCGTCGCGCCCGACTCCAACCGCAGCGCCACCGCCCGCAGCATCACCACCCGCTCGCCGCTCTCGGTCGAGGAGGTGACCTTCGATGACGGCCGCGTCGGCTACGCGACCGACGGCACCCCGGTCGACTGCGTCCGCTTCGCCGAGCTCGGCCTGGTCGGCGGCCGCCCCGACCTGATCGTCTCCGGGATCAACCACGGCGCCAATCTCGGCGACGACATCACCTACTCGGGCACCGTCGCGGCGGCGTTGGAGGGGATCGTCCTCGGCATCCCCGCGATTGCCCTCTCGCAGCAGTCCTCGGCCGGCGGCCTCGGCTACCTCAGCGGCCGCTTCGACTTCACCGTCGCCGCCGCCTTCACCGCGCAGCTGGTGTCGCGGCTGCGCGAGGAGTCGATGCCTGAGGCGACCCTGATCAACGTCAACTGCCCCGCCTGCGAGCCGACCGGGATCGAGGTGACGAAGCTCGGCAAACGGATCTACAACGACGAGCTGAAGCTGGTCGAGGAGCGCGACGGCCGCCGCCACTACGAGATCTACGGCTGGCAGCCCGGCTACGAGGAGATCGAGGGCACCGACCTCTACGCGGTCGCGCAGGGGCGGATCTCGGTCACCCCGATCCACTTCGACCTCACCGACCACGGCGGCCTCGAGCGCCTGCGGGGGTGGGGCTTCGAGGAGATGCTGGCGGCGAGCGGCGCGACCGCGTGAGCGCCTCCCACGAGCAGCGGGCGGCGGAGCTGCGCGAGCTCCTCGACCACCACAACCACCTCTACTACGTCCTCGACGACCCCGAGATCGGCGACGACGACTACGACGAGCTGCTGAACGAGCTGCGGGCGCTGGAGGCCGAGCACCCGGAGCTGCGCACGCCCGACTCGCCGACCCAGCGGGTGGGGGCGGCGCCGCTGGAGCGCTTCGAGCCGGTCGAGCACTACGAGCAGATGCTCTCGCTCGGCAACGCCCGCAACGAGGAGGAGCTGCGGGGCTGGGAGAACCGGCTCGCCAACTACCTGAAGAGGCTCGACATCAGCGCCTCCCAGTTCAGCTACACGACCGAGCCGAAGATCGACGGCCTCGCCGTCACCCTCACCTACGAGGACGGGGTCCTGGTTCGTGGCGCCACCCGCGGCGACGGCCGGATCGGCGAGGACGTGACCCAGAACCTGCGCACGATCGGCTCGGTGCCGCTGCGGATCCAGGGCACCGCCCCCGCCCTGGTCGAAGTCCGCGGCGAGATCTACCTGCCGATCGCCGCCTTCAAAGCGCTGAACGAGCGCCGCGCCGAGGCTGGCGAACCGACCTTTGCCAACCCGCGCAACTCGGCCGCCGGCTCGATCCGCCAGCTTGACCCGGCGCTGGCCGCCGAGCGGCCGCTCTCGACCTGGTTCTACGGGATCGGCGCCGTCCGCGGGCTCGACCTCCCCACCCACATGGAGGAGATCGAATGGCTGCGCGACCGCGGCTTCAAGGTCAACCCCGACACCGACCACCACCAGGGGGTGGAGGGCGTCGTCAAGCGCTGCCACTGGTGGGAGGAGCGGCGCGAGCAGCTCGACTACGAGATCGACGGCGTCGTCGTCAAGGTCGACGAGAAGGCGCTCTGGCGCGAGCTCGGCGTGGTCGGCCGCGAGCCGCGCTGGGCGATCGCCTGGAAGTTCCCGCCGACGACGGCGACGACGAAGCTGAAGAAGGTGGTCTGGAACGTCGGCCGCACCGGTCACCTCGTCCCCTTCGCGATGCTGGAGCCGGTCCACGTCGGCGGCGTCACCGTCACCACCGCCACCCTCCACAACGAGGAGGACCTGGCG
>DATHFL010000165.1:0-2113 GCA_035318125.1 Solirubrobacterales bacterium
TGCGGGGCCGCGAGCGGCTCGACGCCTGCGAGACGCTGCTGCTGCGGGCGCGGGCCGACCTCGACGCCGGCCGCGAGCGCGAGGCGGCGCTGCAGCTGCGGGTCGGGCTGGAGGCGCTGCTGGTCGAGCTGCACGGCGCCCTCACCGACCCCGGCCACGAGGGGGACATGGCGACGCTGCAGCAGCGGCGCACAGAGGTGGGCGAAGCCGCCAACGCGGCCCTGCACGGCGAGCTCGGCGAGGAGCGGAAAACCCAGGTCGAGGAGCTGCTGGAAACCTGCGAGCGGGTCCTGCGCCGGCGACGCGTCCTCAGAGGCTAAAGCTCAACTTGAGCCTTAGAGTATGAGGTGGCGGGCGACCACCTCGTCCAGCAGCGATTCGGCCAGGTGGTGCGCTTCTTCCAGCGCGATCCCCTCGATCGAGGGGACGCCGATCACGGTGAGCCCGGCGGCGCGGGCGGCGGCGACCCCGGTCGGCGAGTCCTCCAGCGCCACCACCGAGGGGCCGGGCTCGACCCCGAGCCGCTTGCAGGCCTCCAGGTAGGGGTCGGGCGCCGGCTTCGGCGCCGCCACCTCGTGGGCGCTGAGGATAACGTCGAAGTGGTCCTCGAACCCGACCAGCTCGATCGAGCGGCGGACGAAGCGCAGCGGCGAGTTGGAGACGAGGCCGATCGGGGTGCCGCGCTCGCGCAGGCGCTCGAGCAGCTCGCGGGCGCCGATCATCGCCTCCACCCCGTGCTCGAGCTCGGCGACGACGAGGACGTTCAGCTCCTCGATCAGCTCCGCCGCCCGGCCCGGCTCGCCGAGCCGCTTTTCCAGCAGGGCGCCGGCGATCTCGGCCGAGGTGCCGACCAGCTCGCGCTTGTCGGCCGGCGTGAACTCGGTCCCGCGGCGCTCGAAGAGGTCCTGCTCGGCCCGCGTCCAGACCGACTCGGTGTCGAGCAGGAGGCCGTCGTTGTCGAAGATGACGGCGTCGGGCAGGCCCGCGCTCATCGCAGCGCCGCCACCAGCGCGCCGAGCTCCTCGTCGACCTCGCCCTCCAGCTTCAGCTCGGCGTCGCCGTCGTAGGGGGTCTCGCCCTTGGTGACGATCGCCAGGCGCCCGCCGCGGTCCAGCGTCAGCTGCGGCAGCCCCGCCACCGGGTGGACCGCCAGCGAGGAGCCGGCGCAGAGCATCAGGTCGGCCCGCTCGGCCAGTTCGCCGGCCCGCGCCATCGCGCTCTCGGAGAGCAGCTCGCCGAAGAGGACCACGTCGGGCTTCACCGCCCCCCTGCAGGTGGAGCAGACGGCGACGCCGCGCTCGTCGAAGAGCTCGTCCATCTGCTCGAGCTCGAAGACGGCGGCGCAGGTGGTGCAGGACGAGGTCTCGATCGAGCCGTGGACCTCGATCACGTTCTCCGACCCCGCCGCCCGGTGCAGACGGTCGATGTTCTGGGTGATCACGCCCTCGATCAGCCCCAGTCGCTCCAGCTCCGCCAGCGCCGCGTGGGCGCGGTTCGGCTCCTTGTCGCCAAGCGCCTGGAAGCGCGGCCGGTAGTAGGACCAGAAGCGCTCGGGGTCGCGTTCGAAGACGCTGATGTGGGCGACCTCCATCGGGTCGACGTTCTCCCACAGCCCCGTCCCGGGACTGCGGAAGTCGGGGATTCCCGACGGCACCGAGACGCCGGCCCCGGTAAGCGCAACAGCCGAAGAAGAGGCTTCGAGCAACTCCACCAGTCTGCGGACCTCGGCCGACGGGACGAAATGTCCACCCTCCACGCGCGACGGGACGAAATGCCTGTTATGGGTGGACATTTCGTCCCGTCGGCCCCGCGTCGCTACTTGCCGCTCCACTTCGGGGTGCGTTTGCCGAGGAAGGCGCTGATGCCCTCTTTGGCGTCCTCGCTGAAGAAGGCGGTGGCGAAGCCCTGCTTCTCGGCTTCGATGCCCTCGTCGAGGTCGCCCTTGGCGGAGACGGTCTTGATCTGCTCGACCGCGAGCGGCGCCTGGGCGGCGAGCTTGCGGGCCCACATCAGCGCCGTCTCGAACAGCTCGTGGTCGGGGACGACGCGGTTGACGAGGCCGAGCTCGAGCGCCTCGTCGGCGAGGATCGCGTCGCCGACCAGGTTCATCTCC
>DATHFL010000166.1:0-2311 GCA_035318125.1 Solirubrobacterales bacterium
TGGAGAGGCTGCTCGCCTGACGGCGCGCCGCCGTTGCGCTGTTCCTCCGCCTGGCGGCGGGCCTGTTCGATCGCCCGCTCCTGGGCCAGGCGGGTGATCTCGGCGGCCTGGCGGGACATGATCACGCTGAAGTTGAGCGCCAGCCCGAGCAGCAGCAGCAGCACGACCGAGAAGAGGGCGACGTTGGTGTTGCGGACGCCCATGACGTCGGCGATCACCTCCAGCAGGCCCGGGAAGGCGGCGCCGGCGAGCATCCCGATCCCGGCGACGAACCAGATCACGCTGTAGCGCTCCTGCAGCCGGTCGCGGCGGATCAGGTCGAAGATCAGCAGCATGAAGAAGACGGCGATCACCGCGGCGACGATCCGGGTCTGGGAGGTGAGGTGGACCTGGCCGCCCTCGCCCGCCGCCGCGAGCACGACGCTCATCGGTCGCTCTCCGCGTGGCGCGGGCGGAACTGGCCGACCAGCAGCACGACCAGCCCCTTGAAGATGAAGAAGGCCGAGGTCACCGGCGTCAGGAAGGAGGTGCCGCCCGCCCGCTCCAGCATCCGCACCGGCAGCTCCTTGACCTCCAGCCCCTGCCGCACCGCCAGCTGCAGCGACTCGATCTCGGCGAAGTCGGGCGAGTAGTGCTGGCTGAACAGCGCCATCACCCGGCGGTTGGCGGCGCGCATGCCGCTGGTCGTGTCGGTGAAGCGCTGGCGGGTCGCCAGGGTGAGGAAGAAGCGGAAGAGGCTGGTCCCGATCCGCCGCGAGAAGGTCGGCCGGTAGTCGCCGCTCTCGGAGACGGCGCCGGCGTGGTAGCGGGAGCCGATCACCAGGTCGGCGCGTTCGGCGGTCACCTCCTCGAGCAGGCGGGCGACCTCCTCGGCCGGGTGCTGGCCGTCGGCGTCGAGGTGGGCGCAGGCGTCGTAGTCGTTGCGCAGCGCGTAGAGGTAGCCGGTCTGCAGCGCCGCCCCCAGCCCCTGGTTGAAGGGGAGCGAGGCGACCAGGGCGCCGGCCTCGCGGGCGCGGTCGCAGGTGGCGTCGGTGGACCCGTCGTCCACCACCAGCACGTCGGCCTCGGGCAGCGTCGCGCGCACGTCGGCGATCACCGCGGCGACGGAGGCCTGCTCGTTCCAGGCGGGGATGAAGACGAGAGTGCGCACAAAGTCAATTCTCCCATGTGGGCACGCCGAACCCCGATTGCCGCGGCGAGAAGAGGATTGTGTTAGTAAATCTTCATGGGTCAAGCCGACCAGAACCCGGCCGGGCCGCGGCCCGGCGCGCTGCGGATCGGCATGCGCCTCTGGCTCACCGGCGCCTTCGCGGCGGTCAGCCTGGTCACCGCCGCCGTCGTCTACTTCTTCGGCGACAAGCCGCAGGCGCTGATCGCCGCGGTCTTCGTCGGCGTCCTTGCCGGCTTCCTGATCGCGGTCGCGATCTCCCACCGCGTCGTCCGCCTCGCCCGCGCCGCCGGGGAAATGGCGGGCGGCTCCTTCGAGGCGCCGCTGAAGACCTCCGGCCCCGACGAGATCGGCGACCTCGCCCGGGCGCTGGAGTCGATGCGGGCCTCGCTGCAGGAGAGCTTCGGCGTCCTCACCGCCGACCGCAACAAGCTGGAGGCGATCTTCGACGGCCTCACCGACGTGGTCATGGTCGTCGACTACGAAGGCCCGGTGCGCTTCTCCAACAGCGCCGCCGGCCGCCTCCTCGACGCCGACGGGCAGCCGCCCGAGGTGATCCTGCCGCAGCTCCACCGCGCCTCCGAGGTCGGCTTCTCCGCCCACCCGGCGCTGCGGATCGGCGACCGCGCCTACGCGATGACCGCCCGCTCGCTGCCCGACGAGCGCGCCGTCCTCGCGGTCCTCCGCGACCGCACCGACGAGCTCCGCCGCGAGCTCGCCGAAGCCGACTTCGTCTCCAACGCCGCCCATGAGCTGCGCAACCCGCTGGCCGGGATCTCCGGCGCGATCGAGGTGCTGCAGAGCGGCGCCAAGAACGAGCCCAAGGACCGCGACCACTTCCTCAAACGGCTGGGCGAAGACGCCGAGCGGATGAACCGGCTGACGCAGTCGCTGCTGACCCTGGCGCGGGTCGAGTCGCGCGGGGCGGCGGAGAGCGAAACGGTCGACGTGCCGCTGGCGATCCGCGACGTCGCCGCCGCCTGCGAGGCGCCGCCCCACGTCGAGCTGGTGCTCGACGTCGAGTCCGAGCTCGCCGCCACCGGCGACCCGACCCTGCTGCGGCAGGTGATGATCGGCCTCCTCACCAACGCCTTCAAGAACACGCCGCCTCCCGGCACCGTTACCGTTCGCGGCCGCCATGAC
>DATHFL010000167.1:0-7182 GCA_035318125.1 Solirubrobacterales bacterium
CTCTACCTGCCTATGGAGAGGTTGATGCGGCCCGGCCCGCAAACCTTTGTCCTGCGCCGTTAGCGCCAGCGCCCTACGGCCCCGGCGTCCGCTCCACCGCGGCCTCAGCAGTCGCTGCCTCGGCCTCGCGCGTCGCGGCGCCTTCGAGCGCGTTTGACATGGCCCTCACGTACGCCCTCGCGCTCGCCTCGAGGATGTCGGTCGCCACGCCTTGGCCCGTAGCCAGGCGGCCCTCGGCCCGCAGCCGGACGGTCACTTCACCGAGGGCGTCCTCTCCCCCGGTCACCGCCTCGACCTTGTACTCGACCAGCTCGCACTCGGTCTCCACCGCGGCCTGGATCGCGTGGAAGATTGCGTCTACCGGACCGTCGCCGCTCGCTTCGCCGACCGACTCCTCGCCTGACGGACGCGTCACGGCCACTTTCGCGACCGGCGGTTTGCGGCTCCCGGCCTCGACGTCGAACCAGGCCAGCTCGTGGGCGTCGGAGCGCTCGCGCATCTCGTCGGAGACGATCGCCTCCAGGTCGAGCGCGGTCACCTGCTTCTTGCGGTCGGCGACCTCCTTGAAGGCCTTGAAGGCGTTGTTCAGCGCCTGTCCCTCGACCTTGAAGCCCAGCTGCTCCAGCGCGTCTTTCAGCGCGTGGCGGCCGGAGTGCTTGCCCAGCACGATCGAGTTCGACTCCAGGCCGACCTCGGTCGCGTCCATGATCTCGTAGGTGCTGCGCTCCTTCAGCACCCCGTCCTGGTGGATCCCGGACTCGTGGGCGAAGGCGTTACGCCCGACCACTGCCTTGTTCGGCTGCACCGGGTAGCCGGTCAGGCGGCTGACCATGCGGCTGGTGCGGGCGATCTCCCTGGTGTTGATCCCGGTGCGCAGGCCGTGGACGTCGGTGCGGACGCCGATCAGCATCGCGATCTCCTCCAGCGAGCAGTTGCCGGCCCGCTCGCCGATCCCGTTGACCGCGCACTCGACCTGCCGCGCCCCCGCCAGCACGCCGGCGTAGGAGTTGGCGACGGCCAGCCCCAGGTCGTCGTGGCAGTGGACCGACAGCTCGACCCCGCGCAGCGCCGGCACGTACTCGTACAGGCGCCGGAAGTAGTCGGCGTACTCCTCCGGCGTCGTGTAGCCGACGGTGTCGGGGATGTTGACGACGGTCGCGCCCTCCTCGACCGCGATCGCGCAGACTTCGGCGGTGAACTCGACGTCGGCGCGGGTCGCGTCCATCGGCGAGAACTCGACGTCCTCGCAGTAGGACTTGGCCAGCGCCACCGCCGCCCGCGCCTGTCCCTTGACGTCCTCGCGGTCGGTCTGCAGCTGGTGCTCGATGTGGATGTCGGAGGTGGAGATGAAGGTGTGGATGCGCGGCCGCCCGGCCTCCTTGATCGCCCCCCAGGCGGCGTCGATGTCGGCCTTGTGGGTGCGGGCGAGGCCGCAGATCACCGGTCCCTCGACCACCCGCGAGATCTTCTGCACCGCCTCGAAGTCGCCGGGCGAGGTGATCGGGAAGCCGGCCTCGATCACGTCGACCCCCAGCCGCGCCAGCTGCTGGGCGATCTCCACCTTCTCGGCCGTGTTCAGCGAGATGCCGGGCGACTGCTCGCCGTCGCGGAGCGTCGTGTCGAAGATGTGGACGCGATCGGCGTCGTTCTGTTCAGCTACTGGTCCCATCTGGACCTTCTCCTTCTCTCTTCAATTCGAATGGCCTTTTGTCTCTCGCGGCTATCGCGCCGCCCAGCGCTATTCCCCCCGAGGGGGGAGGAGAAGGAGTAGCGCGAGGCTGTTGGGCCGGCAAGCCATTCAGCTCCGAACCTTAGCGTAGGCTGGCGCCATCGCCAAGCAGGAACGCACCAACTGGCTCGCTCTCTTTGCGATGGGGATGGCCGTCGTCGTCATCGCCAACGACTTCACCGCGGTCAACGTCGCCCTCCCCACGATGGAGAGGGACTTCGACACCAACATCAACACGATCCAGTGGGTGATCAACGCCTACGCGCTCACCTTCGGGGTGATGATCGTCACCGGCGGCCGCCTCGCCGACATGTTCGGCCGCCGCAACGCCTTCTTCGTCGGCTCGGCGATCTTCGCCTCGATGTCGGCGCTCGGCGGCGTCGCCCAGACGGAGACCTGGCTGATCGGGGCGCGGGTGCTGATGGGGATCGGCGGGGCGCTGATGTGGCCGGCGATCCTCGGGATGACCTACGAGATCCTCCCCGAGGAGAAGGCCGGCCTCGCCGGCGGGATCATCATCGGCGCCGCCGGCCTCGGCAACGCGGTCGGGCCGCTGCTGGGCGGCGTCCTCACCGACGAGCTGAGCTGGCGCTGGATCTTCTTCCTCAACGTCCCGATCGCGCTCTTCGCCGTCGGGGTCACCTACTGGCTGGTCCACGTGAAGGAGCCGGAGAGCGGCGAGAAGCGGATCGACTACGGCGGGATCGCGGCGCTCTCGGTCGGCCTCGTCTCGCTGCTGGTTGCCCTCGACCAGGTCGACGACTGGGGCTGGGGCGACCCGAAGACGGTGACGCTGCTGGCGATGGCGGTGGTCCTGGTCGCCTCCTTCGTACAGCTCGAGCGGCGAGCGGGCAGCCATGCCCTGGTCCCGCGCGAGGTGATGCGGAACGAGAGCTTCACCGCCTCCTGCGTCGCCGTCCTCTTCATGGCCGGGACCTTCTTCGCCGCCCTCCTCTACCTGCCGCAGTTCATGGAGAAACAGCTCGGCTACTCGGCGCTGGAATCGGGGGTCGGGATGCTGCCCTTCCTCGCCGTCTTCGCGCTCGCCTCCTTCGCCGCCGGGCCCCTCTACAACCGCCTCGGCGCCAAGCCGCTGGCGGTGATCGGCGCGGCGTTGATCGCCCTCGGCCCCCTCCTCTTCTCGCTCGTCGACGAGGGCTCGGGCTACGGCGCCCTGGTCCCCGGGATGATCGTGCTCGGCATCGGCGCCGGCAGCTTCATCCCGACCGCGACGACGGCCGGCGTCACCTCGGTCGACGAATCGCAGACCAGCCTCGCCGGCGGGATCGTCTACATGTTCCAGATCGCCGGCGGCTCGATCGGGCTGGGGCTGACCACCACCGTCTTCTCGGGGGCGATCCCGCCCTTCGTCGACGGCGTTCAGGCGGGGTTCCGGCTCGACGCGGCGCTCTCGGCGATCGGGCTGCTGGTCGCGATCGCCTTCGTCGGCGGCCGCCCCTTCTCGTCTTCTCGGCGGGCCCGCGAGCCGGCCTGAGCCTGCCGCGTCGCTACTGCACGACTTCGTTGTGGCCGGGGCCGCCGACCAGGACGTCGGTGTCCGGCCCGCCGCGCAGCTGGTCGTCCCCCGGGCCCCCGATCAGCGTGTCGGGGCCAGTGTTGCCGAAGATCCAGTCGTCGCCGCGCCTGCCGCCGAGGTAGTCCGGGCCCGGGCCGCCGACGATCTTGTCGGCGGCGCCGCCGCCGATCAGCCGGTCGCGGCCGGGGCCGCCGCGCAGGGTGGCCGGGATCGGGATGTCGGAGGCGAGGACGACCGAGTCGTCTCCCCCGCTGACGTTGACTTCGAAGCCGGCGATCGCGGGCGCCTTGCAGTGCAGTTCCTCGGCGCGTTCTTCGGGGTGCCAGCAGATGCCGCCGCCCGCTTCGAGGCTGGTCGAGGAGACGATCACGTAGTCGCGGCCGTCAGGGCTGAGGGAGATCCGGATGACGTTGTCTTCGCCGCCGCCGGCAAGCAGCAGGGTCAGCGGGGCTTCCGCGTGGGCGGCCGGCGCGAGCACGGCCGCGCAGCAAGCGAATGCGATGAGGAGAAGCTTCTTCATCAGTCCCTGACTTGGATGGATCGTCTGACCCTCTTACAGGAACAACCGGTTTCGCAAGACGTTGCGGCGGCTTTTTGCCGCGAACGCGCTTTTTTAGAGATCGACCGAGCGGCCGGCGGAGAAGCCCTCGAGGGCGAGGATCTTCTCGATCGCGTCGGGATGGACGGCGGCGTCGGTGGTCAGCGCCATCACCGCCCGATCCGATTCGCTCTCGGCGCCGACCGCGGCGGAGACGATGTTGACCCCCTCTTCGCCGAAGAGGGTGCCGACGCGGCCGATCATCCCCGGCTGGTCGGCGTAGCGGAGGACGGTCAGGTGCTCGGCGAAGGGCAGGTAGAAGCTCTCGCCCCAGGCGGAGACGAGGTAGGGCTCGTTGCGCGGCCCGACGCTGGTCCCGGCGACCTCGACTTCGCCGTCGGCGGTCGCGACCCGGACCCGGACCAGCTCGGTGAAGTCCTCGGCGCTGGCGTCGGTGGTCTCGGAGAGCTCGATCCCCCGCTCCTCGGCCATCTGCGGGGCGTTGACCAGGTTGACCGGCTCCTCGGTGTGGCCGGAGAGGACCCCGACCATGACCGCGATCCCGAGCAGGCGGGTGTCGTGGGAGGCGATGCGGCCGCGGAATTCGGCGCTCACCCGCTCGACCGAGCCGTCTCCGAGGCCCTGGGCGAGGCGGCCGAGCTTTTCGCAGAGCGGCACGAACGGCGCCAGCGCCTCCATCGCCTCCGGGCGCACCGCGGCGATGTTCACCGCGTTGGTGACGACGCCGCCGGTCAGCGCCGCGGTCACCTGCTCGGCGGTGACGACGCCGGCGCGGTCCTGCGCCTCGGCGGTCGAGGCGCCCAGGTGCGGGGTGACGACGACGTCGGGGCGGGCGAAGATCGGGTGCTCGGTGAAGGGCTCGGAGGGGAAGACGTCGAGGGCGGCGCCGGCGAGCTTGCCCGACTCCAGGCCGTCGGCGAGCGCGTCGAGGTCGACCAGCTCGCCGCGGGCGCAGTTGACGAGGCGGGCGCCGCCCTTCATCGCAGCGATCGTCTCGGCGTTGATCATCCCGATCGTCTCCGGCGTCTTCGGCGTGTGCAGGGTGACCAGGTCCGCCTTCCCCAGCACCTCCTCGACGCTCTCGGCGCCCTCGACGCCGAGGTCGCGGAAGCGCTCGGCGGAGACGAACTTGTCGAAGGCGACGACGTCCATGTCGAAGCTCTGGGCGCGCTTGGCGACCAGCTGGCCGATGCGGCCGAAGCCGATCACTCCGAGGGTCTTGCCGTAGAGCTCGGCGCCCTTGAACTTGGAGCGGTCCCAGCGGCCTTCGACCAGCGAGCCGTGCGCCTGCGGCACGTTGCGGAAGAGGGCGAGGGCCAACGCCAGGGTGTGCTCGGCGGCGGCGACCGAGTTCGATTCCGGCGCGTTGGCGACGATGATCCCGCGGCGGGTCGCGGCCGGGATGTCGACGTTGTCGACGCCGGTGCCGGCGCGGCCGATCACCTTGAGGTTGTCGGCGAGCTCGATCAGCTCGGGGGTCATCTGCGTCGCCGAGCGGATCAGGATCGCGTCGTAGCCGGCGATCTTCTCGCGCAGCTCCTCGTCGGACATCTCGAGGCCGAGGTCGACCTCGAACTGCGAGCGCAGCAGCTCGACGCCGGAGTCGGCGATCTTCTCCTTGACCAGGACCTTCACGAGGCGACGCCGTCCACGTTCTCGACGACCCAGTCGATGCAGGCGGTGAGCGCCTCGACGTCGGCGGGGTCGACCGCCGGGAACATCCCGATCCGCAGCTGGTTGCGACCGAGCTTGCGGTAGGGCTCGACGTCGACGATCCCGTTGGCGCGCAGGGCGGCGGCGAGGGCGGCGGCGTCGACCGAGTCGTCGAAGTCGATCGTCCCGACGACCAGCGAGCGCTTCGCCGGGTCGGCGACGAAGCAGCTGGCGAACTCGCTGCGCTCGGCCCAGCCGTAGAGGCGGCCGGAGGAGTCGGAGGTGCGCTCGACGCAGCCGTCGAGGCCGCCCAGTCCCAGCATCCACTGGACCTGGTCGTTCAGCAGCAGCAGGGTCGCCAGCGCTGGCGTGTTGTAGGTCTGCTCCTTGCGCGAGTTGTCGAGCGCGGTCTGCAACGAGAGGAAGGCGGGCTGCCAACGGTCGTCGGCGCCGTCGAGCTCCACGATCCGGGCGATCGCCGCCGGGCTGAGGGCGGCGAGCCAGAGGCCGCCGTCGGCGGCGAAGCCCTTCTGCGGGGCGAAGTAGTAGGCGTCGGTCTGGAGCAGATCGACCGGGAGGCCGCCGGCGCCGGAGGTGGCGTCGATCAGGACCAGCGCCTCCCCCGCGCCCTCGGGGCGCCGCACGTCGACCATCACCCCGGTCGAGGTCTCATTATGGGCCCAGGCGATCGCGTCGGCGGCGGGGTCGGCGACCGGCTCGGGGGCGTCGCCGGGCTCGGCCTCGACCAGGATCGGGTCGCCGAGGAAGGGCGCCGCGGCGGTCGACTTGGCGAACTTCTGGGAGAACTCGCCGTAGGTGAGGTGCAGCGCCCGCTCGCGCACGAGCCAGGCCGCCGCCGCCTCCCAGAAGGCCGTGGTGCCGCCGTTGCCGAGGGCGATCTCGTAACCGTCGGGAAGCGAGAAGAGCTCGCCGAGGCCAGTTCGCACCTCGCGCACCAGGTCGCGCACCGGCGCCTGGCGGTGCGAGGTCCCCATCAGGTCCGAGCGCTCGGCCAGGCGCGCGAGCGCCTCCGGACGGACCTTCGAGGGCCCGCAGCCGAAGCGGCCGTCGGCGGGCTTGATCTCGGCGGGAATCTGCACGGTCGTCTGAGGCGCCATCGGGCTCGACAGGTTATTGACCGGCGCGGGCGGCTGCCGCCGGGGGCCGGACTAGGCTGACTCGCGGTAACTGGGGCCCCGTCTACGCATGGAGGTGTGCGATGTATCCGATCAGCTACGAAGCCGATTTCAGGCCCGAACCGAACCGGGCGACCACGTTCTTCCGTCCCCTCTTGGCGATCCCGTGGTTGATCGTCGCCGTCTTCTGGGGGTTGCTGTTCGCCTTCACGCACCTCTTCGCCTGGATCGCGGTGACGATCATGGGCCGCTACCCGCAGTGGCTCTACGACTTCAACGCCGGCGTCGTCCGCTTCAGCGTGCGGGTGTCGGCCTGGATCTACCTGCAGACCGACGAGTGGCCGCCGTTCGGGCTCAGCGACGACCCCGCTTACCCGATCCGGGTCAAGATCGCGCCGCCGGCGCCGAGCCAGAGTCGCCTCAAGGCCTTCTTCCGGCTGATCCTGGCGTTGCCGATCGGGATCGTCGTCGCCTACGGCTCCCGCTTCGTCCTCGCCGGCCTCGCCGTGATCGCCTGGCTGACGATCGTCTTCCGCGGCTACCTGCCCGAAGGCGTCAACGCGGCGAT
>DATHFL010000168.1:0-4101 GCA_035318125.1 Solirubrobacterales bacterium
CCGCCGCTCGGTCTCCTGGGCAACCCGGCGCCGCATCAGCTCCAGCGCCACCACCGCCACCGCCTGCTGCAGGATCAGCCGCTCGAAGTCGCCGAGCCCGCCGGAGTCGCGGACCATCACCACCCAGGCCTGCGGCGGCCCACCGCCGGGCGAGATCACCGGATGCGCCAGCGCCCGCCCCGCCACGCTCGGGTGGGAGGGGACGAAGGGGTGGCCGTCGTTGGCGTGGCCGAGCGCTTCTTTGCGGATCCCCTTGATCGCCTCAGCGGAGAGCTGGCGGCGGAAGCCGCGCCCGGCGAGGCGCTCGCCGCGGGCGTCGAGGATGGCGACGGTGCCGCCGACCGCGGAGGCGACGGTGGCGGCGATTTCCTCCAGCCCGCGCTCCTCGAGGACCAGGCGCTCGAGCCGCCGCTGCACCGCCACCCCACGCTGCAGCACCTCGTACTGCTCGTTGACCAGGCGCGCGAACGCCTTCTCGGTGATCGCGATGAACGGCACCGAGTAGGGCACCTCGAAGAGCGGGAAGCTGCGCTTCTCGGCCTCGTCGACCAGCGCCTTCGGCAGCGATTTGTGGCTGAAGCCGGTGCCGAAGCCGAGCCCGGCGAGGTTGCGGTCGGCGAGGATGCGGATGAAGGCGCGCTGTTTGGCGGCGCTGTCGAGCGGGATGCCGGTGGTCAGCATCAGCTCGCCGCCGGAGAGCCACGGGGTCGGGTCCTGCAGCTCGGAGATGTGGACCCAGCGGACCGGCGCGGCGGCCCCCTCGGCGCCGGCCGCCAGCTCGAGGTCGAGTTCGTCGAGCAGGCTTTGGACGGTGAGCACGATCGGCCCCTCTCCGCCCTAGCGGACCACCTGGTCCCAGGCCTCCGCGAGGACCGAGTGGAGGACGTCGTGGATCTCTTCGAACTGCTCGGTGTCGGCGATCAGCGGCGGCGCCAGCTGGACCACCGGGTCGCCGCGGTCGTCGGCGCGGCAGATCAGCCCCCGCTTGTAGAGCTCCGCGGAAAGGAAGCCGCGCAGCAGCCGCTCCGACTCCTCGTCGTCGAAGCCCTCCTTCGTCTCCTTGTCTTTGACCAGCTCGACCGCGTGGAAGTAGCCGGCGCCGCGGACGTCGCCGACGATCGGCAGGTCGTGCAGGGACTCCAGCATCCGGCGGAACTCGCCCTCCTTGCGCAGCACCTGCCCGCAGAGATCCTCGCGCTCGAAGACGTCGAGGTTGGCCATCGCGATCGCGGCGGCGATCGGGTGGCCGGCGAAGGTGAAGCCGTGGGCGAAGGAGGCGGTCCCTTCCATGAACGGCTCCGCCACCTTGTCGGAGGCGATCAAGCCGCCCATCGGCGCGTAGGCCGAGGTCAGCGCCTTGGCGATCGTGATCATGTCCGGCACGTAGTCGAAGCGTTCGCAGCCGAACCAGTGGCCGAGGCGCCCGAAGGCGCAGATCACCTCGTCGGAGATCATCAGCACGTCGTAGGTGTCGCAGATCTCCCGCACCCGCTGGAAGTAACCGTCGGGCGGGACGAAGCAGCCGCCGGCGTTCTGGACCGGCTCGAGGATCACCGCGGCGACGGTCTCCGGGCCCTCGAAGACGATCCGCTCCTCGATCGCGTCGGCCGCCCAGAGCGGGTCGCGCTCCTCCGGCCAGCGGTAGATGTTGGTGTTGGGGACATGGCAGCCGCCCGGCGTCAGCGGCTCGAACTGCGAGCGCAGGTCGGTGATCCCGGTCGCCGAGAGCGCCCCGAAGGAGGTGCCGTGGTAGGAGACCTCGCGGGCGATCACCTTGTGCTTCTGGCCTTTGCCGTGGATGCGGTGGTAGTTGCGGGCCAGCTTCAGCGCCGACTCGACCGCCTCCGAGCCGCCGGAGGTGAAGAAGACGCGGTTGAGGTCACCGGGGGCCAACGCGGCGATCCGCGCCGCCAGTTCGATCGCCCGGGGGTGGGCGTAGCTCCAGAGCGTGTAGAAGTCGAGCTCTTCGACCTGGCGGGCGGCGGCCTCGCCGTACTCGCTGCGGCCGTGGCCGGCGTTGACGCAGAAGAGGCCGGAGAGGCCGTCGAGGTAGCGGTTGCCGTGGTCGTCGTAGACGTAGCAGCCGTCGGCGCGGGTGATGATCGGGACCTCGTGGCCGGGCCCGTAGGCCCCCATCCGCGAGAAGTGCAGCCAGAGGTGCTGGCGGGCCAACTGCTGAAGATCGGTTCCTGCGGGTGCCTCGGACGCGGTGGCCATTCCGCCCTCCTCATCAGATTGCGACGTTATGGACAAAGCTAGAGCCAGAGGACAACAATCGCAAGTGGTCTTTGGGTCAAGGCCTGGAGATACACTTGTACAAGAAGTACAAGCTGGTTCTGTGCTTTTAGGACATCCGCCCCTTGCGCGCCCCTCCAGCGGGGCTTACCGTCGCGGTAGGTAACCGCAACACCGGGTATGTGGCTGAACGCTACGAGGAGGCCTATAGAGGACTGATGGACGCCCCCGCCGAGACCGCCAGCGTCGAGTTGCGAAGCGTGACCAAGCGCTTCGACCAGCTGGCTGCGGTCGACGACCTCAGCCTCGAGCTCGCTCGCGGGGAGTTCTTCACCCTGCTCGGCCCCAGCGGCTGCGGCAAGACGACGACGCTGCGGATGATCGCCGGCTTCGAGCGGCCGAGCGGCGGCGAGATCCGGATCGAGGGCGAGGACGTCGCGCAGCTGCCGCCGCACAAGCGCCCGACCAACACCGTCTTCCAGAGCTATGCCCTCTTCCCGCACCTCAGCGTCGAGGCCAACGTCGCCTTCGGGCTGAAGCGGAAGAAGGTGCCGAAGGACGAGATCGCCGAGCGGGTCCGGGCCGAGCTCGAGCGGGTCGGCCTCGCCGCCGAGGCGAAGCGGCGCCCTTCACAGCTGTCAGGAGGGATGCAACAACGGGTCGCGCTGGCGCGAGCGCTCGTCAATCTCCCCAAGGTCCTCCTGCTTGACGAGCCGCTCGGCGCCCTCGACCTGAAACTGCGCAAGGAACTGCAGGTCGAACTGAAGCGGATCCAGCGCGAGGTCGGGATCACCTTCGTCTACGTCACCCACGACCAGGAGGAGGCGCTGACGATGAGCGACCGGATCGCGGTGATGAACCGCGGCCGGGTCGAACAGGTCGCCTCCCCCGAGGAGGTCTACAACCGCCCCGCCACCACCTTCGTCGCCGGCTTCATCGGCGTCTCCAACCTGATGCCGGCGACCGTCACCGGCAGCACCGAGGTGCGGCTCGACCAGGGCCCGACGATCGCCACTTCGACCGACGGCTTCGCGCCCGGCGACCGCTGCCACGCGGTGGTGCGGCCGGAGAAGCTGCGGGTCGAGCTCGGCGAGGACGGGCGCGGGGCGCCCGGCCAGCCCCGGGTCGAGGGGGTCGTCGCCAGCTCGCTCTACCTCGGCACCTCGACCCAGATCGCGGTCGACCTCGGCGAGGGGGTGCGGATGACCGTCCTCGTCCCCAACGCCGACGAGGCCGAGCGCCAGCGCCTGCCCGGCGGCGGCGCCCGGGTCGCGCTCAGCTGGGAGCCCGAGCACATGCACCTTGTCCGCGAGTCGAATGGCGCGCTCGCGGGAACCGGCGACGGCACCGGAGCCGCCGACCAGTCAGACGCCACCCAGTCGCAACTGGAAACCACTCATGGAGGTTGACCGCAGATGACGAGCAGCGAGAAACACGAGCGCAGGGCCCTGGCAATCCTCGCCGTCCTGGTCGCCGCGGCGGCGCTGGCCCTCGGGCTCGCTGCCTGCGGCGGCGGCGGGGGTGGCGACAACGACGGGGAAGCGACCGTCGCCGAAGGGGGCGAAGCCAAAGGGGAGCTGACGATCTCCAACTGGCCCGGCTACATCGACCCCGGCAAGAACGGCACCGTCGCCGAGTTCGAAGACGAGACCGGCGTCAAGGTCAACTACATCGAGGACATCAACTCCAACGACTCCTTCTTCGGCAAGCTGCAGCCCCAGCTCGAACAGGGGGAGTCGGGCGGCCGCAGCATCTTCGTCGTCGCCGACTACATGGCCCAGCAGATGCACGACCTCGGCTACCTGCAGGAGTTCGAACGCGACGAGCTGCCGACGGTCTTCGAAAACCTGGAGCCCAGCCTGGAGA
>DATHFL010000169.1:0-7221 GCA_035318125.1 Solirubrobacterales bacterium
GATCCTGGAGGTGATCGACACCGGCACCGGCATCCCCGCCGGGGAGCTGGAGCGCGTCTTCGAGCGCTTCTACCGCCGCAGCGAGTCGCGCAAGCAGGAGGGCTTTGGCCTCGGCCTGGCGATCGCGCAGCGGATGGTCGACGTGATGGGCGGCCGGATCGGCGTCGAGTCGGTCGAGGGGGAGGGGAGCACCTTCTGGGTCCGCCTCCCGATCGCGGAGCCGAGCCCCACTCCGGTGGCATGAGAGCGGTCCTCCGATGAGCAGCGGCCGCATCCTGATCGCCGACGACGAGCCCTCGGTGCGCGACTCGGTCGGCTACGCGCTGACCCAGGAGGGCTTCGAGGTCAGCGCCGCCGGCGACGGCGACGAGGCGGCGCGGATGCTCGGCGACGGCGTCCCCTACGACCTGCTGATCCTCGACATCATGATGCCGGGGCCGAGCGGCCTCGACCTCTGCCGCGACGTGCGCTCGCGCAGCGCCGTCCCGATCATCCTCCTGACCGCCAAAGACGCCGAGGTCGACAAGGTGGTCGGGCTCGAGGTCGGCGCCGACGACTACGTCACCAAGCCCTTCTCGGTGCGCGAGCTGCTCGGCCGCGTCCGCGCCCAGCTGCGGCGGCGCGAACTCGACCGGGCGCCGCTGGCGCAGGCAGTGAAGATCGAGTCGGGGCCGGTCTCGATCGACCTCGTCCGCCACGTCGCCACCGTCCGCGGCGTCCCCGTCAACCTCACCCGCTCCGAGTTCCAGCTGCTGCGGCTGCTGGTCGCGCGCCCGGGCGAGGTCTTCTCCCGCGCGCAGATCATGGAGGAGCTCTGGCAGACCGAGTTCGACGGCGACGAGCGCGCCTGCGACGTCCACATCTCCAACCTGCGCCAGAAGGTCGAGCGCGACCCGCAGAAGCCGGAGCTCGTCGTCACCGTGCGCGGCGTCGGCTACAAGTTCACCGGCGGCTCGGGATAGGGGCGCGCGGCCGGCGGTCGCGGCTCACTACGGTGTAGGCAAGCAACCCCGGATTGGAGGCCCAATGCCACTGGTACCGATGGTCGTCGAGCAGACCGCTCGCGGCGAGCGTTCCTTCGACATCTACAGCCGCCTGCTCGCGCAGCGGATCATCTTCCTCGGCGAACCGGTGACCGAGGACCTCGCCAACCTGATCATCGCCCAGCTGCTGCACCTCGAGGCCGAGGACCCCGACAAGGACGTCAGTCTCTACATCAACTCCCCCGGGGGCTCCGCCTACGCGGGCCTGGCGATCTACGACACGATGCAGTTCGTCAAGCCCGACGTGCAGACGATCTGTTACGGGATCGCGATGTCGGCTGGCTCGCTGATCCTCACCGGCGGTGCCAAGGGCAAACGGATGGCGCTGCCCAACAGCCGCATCCTCATCCACCAGCCGAGCGGCGGCTTCGAAGGCCAGTCCAGCGACATCGAGATCCACGCCAAAGAGATCCTCGCCCTGCGCGAGCGCCTCGACCAGATCTACGTCAAGCACACCGGGCAGTCGGCCGAGCAGATCCACACCGACATGGAACGCGACAAGTTCTTCCAGCCGCCGGACGCGGTCGAGTACGGCCTGATCGACCGGGTGATCGAGTCGCACGAGTTCCAGGGCGGCGAACCCGCCATCGTCGCCTAAGGCGTCGTTTCCAGACTTTTGGCCCCTATGGGGCCCTAAATGCTGGAAACGAGCTCAGGGGGCGAGGCGGCGCCAGGCCCAGAGGCCGGCGAGGGCGGCGGCGCCGCCGGAGAGGACGCCGCCGAGGCCGGCCTTGCGGGTCTCGGGGCGGCGGGCCGAGACGCCGAGGGCGACCGCGTCGGTGACGTCGCAGGCGGAGGAGACGAGCAGCAGCGTCCGCAGCCGATCGCGGTCGTCGCGCGCGGCCAGGGTCAGGGCGCCGAGGGCGATGTCCCTGCCGCCGCCCAGTTTCGCCAGTGCCTCGCCTGCAGCGTCGCTCTCGCCGAAGCGCAGCGCCCGCAGCGCCGGTCGCGTCGCCAAGAAGATGCCGACCCCCATCGCCAGGCGGCTCCCCCCGATCTGCAACGCCACCTGCCGTGCCCGTGGGTCCATGCGCTTGTGGCCGAAGGTAGGCATAGGTTTCTCCCTACCCGCCTCTCCCGAACTGCATCAACTTTTCCACCTGCCAGGTGTAGAAGTTGATGCAGTTCGGCCGGAGGGCCGGTTCGGGATGATTCCGGGGTGGCAGAGGGCGACACGATCCTGCGGCTGGCGCGGCGGTTCGAGGCGACGCTGGTTGGCGAGACGGTCGCGGCGAGCGCCCCGAGCCCGCGCGGAAAGGCGGCGGGGATCGAGCGGCTGGACGGGCGGCGGCTGGAGGCGGCGGAGGCGCGCGGCAAGCACCTGTTGCTCGACTTCGGCGAGCTCTCCCTGCACAGCCACCTGGGGATGAGCGGCGGCTGGCACTTCTACAAGCCCGGTGCGCGCTGGCGCTGGGCGCGCTCCTCCGCCTGGGCGGTGCTCTCGGGCGGCGGCTGGGACGCGGTCCAGTTCGGCGGCCCGACGCTGCGGGTGGCACCGGCGGGCCGGCTGCGTCGCGACCCGCAGATCGCCCGCCTCGGTCCCGACGTCCTCGCCGAGGACTTCGACGCCGAGGCGGCGATCGCGGCGATGCGCGCCGATCCCGGCCGCGGCCTCGGCGACGCCCTCCTCGACCAGCACCTGGTCGCCGGGATCGGCAACATCTTCAAGAGAGAGGCCTGCTTCGCCGCCCGGATCGACCCCTGGCGGCCGGTCGGCGACCTCTCCGACGAGGAGTTGCGCAGCGTCCTCGCAGCGGCACGTTCGCTGATGCTGGAGGCAGTGCGGAGCGGCCGCCACCCCCACGAGGTCTACCGCCGTCGCCAGGCCGCCTGTCCTAGCTGCCGCGGGCCGATCTCCTCCCGCGGCCAGGGCGACGCCAACCGCACCACCTACTGGTGCCCGCGGTGCCAGCGCTGAGACGCCGCTGGCGGCGGACAGCCGCGCCTGCGGCTCCCGCCCCGGCGAAGCCGCGCCCCCGCGGCTACTACCTCGTGGCCGGGGTCGACCTCGCCGCGGAGATGGAGCGCCTCCGCGCGCTGCCGGTCTTCGCCAGCGGTCCCCTGGCGGCCGCGGCGCCGCAGCTGAAGGTGCGCCGAGGTGGCCACCGCCCCAACCGCCTTGGCTTCGCGGTGCCCAGCCAGTTCCGGCTCTCGGTAACCGCCTATCCCGGGATCCGCCGCGGCGATGTCCTCGAGACCCTGCTGCACGAGCTGGTCCACCTCCATGTCGGCCGCGCCGCCGAAGCGCACGCCTGGCACGGCCCGGTCTTCAAGCGGACGCTGAGCCGGGCGATGCGAGAGGCCTACGGCATCGCCATCCCGGCCCCGCGGGCGACTCTCCACGGCCCCTACGCCGAGGCGATCGAGCGCCTCGAGTCGCCGAGTCCGCGAAAACCCTTGTAGAGGACGGGTTCACGCGGACTCGTGGAGCTACTCCTCCTCCCAGTGCCGCCGCTCCCGCAGGTGGTGGACGGCGAGGACGACGACGATCACCAGGGCCGGGGCGAAGACCGGCAGGGCGATCAGCGCGCTGTGGTGGGCGAGCGGCAGGATCACCTGCCGCCGCCCTGCTGGAAGCCGAGGAGGACGCGGAGCTGGGAGCGCCGCCGCCGCGCCGGGCGCACCCCGGCCGAGAGCCGGTGCAGCGCCCAGGCGAGGAGGGCGAGCAGCGAGAGCGTGATCGCCGCCACCGTCGAGTAGGCGAGCGCCACCAGCAGCGGGCTGCCGCCCTTCTGCTCCCGCTGCAGCAACTGGTGCTCGTCGCCGAAGGCGCGGGTGAAGTGCGCCGGGGCCGGCACTTCGCCGACCGGGATCGCCGTGTCGCGCGGCAGGTAGATCGGCAGCGCGGTCAGCGAGCTGGCGTCGTGGAGGCGGATCATCGCCTTCCAGTTGCCGTGAACGGGAATCGGCTCGGTTGAGCGGTAGACGCCGGGGCCGGTGCGCTCGAGCGGCGCGACGACGAGGCCGCCGCCCTGCCAGGCCGTGACGTCGAACCACTCCGCGTCGGCGGCGGCGCCGGGCGGGTCGAGCCGCACCGTCGCCTCGACCTCGCGCCCGGCGGAGCCGCCGGCGTCCCGCAGCGAGACCTGCGCGCTCACCCCCTCCTGGGTCGGGGTGTAGAGGCCGTAGGCGACGAGCGCCGCCAGCACCGCGGCGCTGCAGAGCGCGGCACGCCGCAGCAGGGGCGAGCGCTCGACCGGCTCGGGCGAGAGGTGGGTGCCGATCCAGGCGCCGATCGTGGCGGCGGCGATCGCCGCGGCGAAGCCGAGCAGCGCCGCTTCGGGGAAGGCGGCCTCGGGCCAGGGCAGCGGCATCCAGAGGTGCGACCAGGCCCACTCGGCGGCGAGGCCGACGGTCCCGATCCCGACTCCGGCGACGAGCCCGAAGCGCAGCGCCCGGCGCGGCGGCACGAAGAGGGCGACCGCCTCGACCACCAGCGCCTCGGCGATGTAGAGGGGGAAGTGCGGCGTCGTCTGCCCCAGCACCGGGCCGACCAGCAGCGCCAGCCCCGCCCGCAGGGCGATGAAGAAGCCGACGGCGCCGAGCGCCGCGCCGGGCCCGGCGTAGATGCGCGCCAGCACCAGGCCGACCCCGGCGGCGACCATCAGCAGCATCGGCTGGAAGACGAGCTGGAACTGGGGGACGCCGAAGTCGAACTCGGCCTGGAAGGTCGAGAGGCCGAGCATCAGGCCGCCGGTGAGGGCGACCGCGCGCAGCATCTTCGTGTGCACGGGCTCTTGGCCCGGCGCCTCGGCGGAGCCGGTCGCCCGCAGCCCCTCGACCGAGAGCACGGCGATCCCGACCAGGGTCATCGCGGCGCCGCCGATCAGCATCAGGTGGGTCGGCCCCCAGAGGGTCACGTCCTGGCCGAACGCCCGGTGCCATATGTCGTCGAGCGGGAAGCCCGACAGGGCGAACGCCGCGCAGACCATGATCAGCACTCCGCCCAGCGGCGCGTAGCCGACGCCCGGGACCTTGATCGCGGCGCGGCCCGGGCGCTCCTTCGGCAGGAAGATCGCAACCAGGCCGGCGAAGAAGATCCCGAACAGCCCGGCCAGGATGAAGTAGTGGGCGGGGTTCGCCAGCGGGCCGGCGTCGCGGCCGTTGTCGATGTGGAGCGAGATGTCCCAGTACATGCCGAAGACGGCGGTCAGCAGCGAGACGGTGGCGACGGCGGAGGGAAAGGCGACCCAGCCGGGCATGCCGGAGATCCGTTCGCCGCGGTCGGCGAGGCGCTGCAGAACCTGGGTGCGGCCGCTGCGGTGGCCGAGGCCGAGGAAGAGGAGCCCGCAGGTGACGATCGTCGCCGCGACCGTGGCGATCGCGATCTGCGCGAGTTCAGCGCCGCCGGCGGGCGGGGGGGTGGCGGCGAGAAGCGTTCCGAGGTTGAAGTCCATGGAGAGTCCTTGGGTGGATTGCAGGAAGCTTGTTCCCAACTAAACGTTACCTCAAACGAGGTTACATTCAACCAGGTAGACTTCCGCCCGTGGCCAAGGACGACAAAGCCGCCGCAAATTCGCCCGGTTCCGAGGCGAACCTGACCGTCGAGCAGCTCGCCTACGAGACCGGGATGTCGGTGCGGAACATCCGCAACCACCAGTCGCGGGGACTGCTGCAGCCGCCCGAGGTGCGCGCCCGGGTCGGCTACTACGGCCCCGACCACGTCGCCCGCCTGCGGCTGATCCAGGAGATGCAGGCGGAGGGCTTCAAGCTGAGCGCGATCTCGCGGCTGATCGGCGAGCACGGGGCCGACGCCGACCGCTTCGTCGGCCTGCGCCAGGCCGTCACCGCCCCCTTTGCGACCGAGGCGCCCGAGGTCTACACCCGCGCGGAGCTGGTCGAGCGCTTCGGCACCGACGACGACCGCCTGCTGGAGAAAGCCCAGAAGCTCGGCCTCCTCGTCGACCTCGGCGAAGACCGCTACGAAGCCCCCAGCCCCGCCCTCGTCCGCGCCGCCGAGGAAGTCCTGGCGATGGGGATCGAGCTCCCCGCCGCCCTCGCGGTGATCGAGAAGCTCAACCGCAACGCCCAGTCCTCGGCCCGCACCTTCGTCGACCTCTTCGTCGACGAACTCTGGAAGCCCTTCGACGACGCCGGCCGCCCGGAGGAGGGCTGGGAGGAGATCATCGCCGCGATCGGCCGCCTCCGCCCCCTCGCCGTCGAGGCCCTCAACGCCACCTTCCGCCTCACCCTGACGGCGGAAATCGAGAAGACCTTCGGCGAAGTCCTCGAACGGCGCCAGAAGAAGAAGTAGGACGCGAGCTCCGACCGGCGGCTCCTATCGCCGCCGCCCTCCAGCAGGACAGGTCCAAGGCGCCTTTGTCAACCAGGAGGCGACAAAGGCGCCACGCAGCTAGAGATCCGAAGACTCTCTACGGCACGCGAACAGAGCCGACGACCGGACTTGAACCGGTGACCCCTTCATTACGAATGAAGTGCTCTACCAACTGAGCTACGCCGGCGCGCTCGGAGCATTGTAGGAAGGATGCGAGCGCGGCTCAGCCGCGGCGGAACCTGAAGGCGATCGAGCGGCCGCTCTTCGCGCAGCTGACCGACCAGCCGCGGTCGGTGGCGGTCGCCAGGCAGCGGTAGGAGAGCAGCGAGCAGGGATTGCGGGAGTCCGCTCCGTACTTGTCGCACTCCCTCGCCCGCCGCCAGCCGGACGCCACCCGGCGCGCCTCGGCGCAGCTGACGTTGGTCGCGCGCAGGTCTTCGACGCCGGAGCTCCCGGGATCGCAGGGACGCGCCGTGGCGCCGCCCCGCGCCGTCGAGGTGCCGGTTCGGGGCGACGACTCGGCCCCCGAGCCGGTTTCCTCCGAGGAGGAGTCGCCGCAGCCGGCAAGCAGGGCAGCGGCGAGGGCGAGGATCGCGAGGGGGGCGGCGAGGCGCATCGCCGGAAAACCTACCCGTCGCCCTCCCCGGCTTCGCTGCCCTTCGGCTCGTGCGGCATCTCGCCGCAGATCGGGCACTCCGGCTCCGGGACCACCGGCTCGCGGTTCACCTCCATCGTCCGCAGGTCGTAGAGGTGGGCGACGCCCTTGGTCGAGGGCTCGCTGAGGCCGGTGAGCAGGTGCATCACGTCGAGCGCGACCTGGCTGCCGATCAGCCCGCAGGCCGGGCCGAGGGTCGCCGCCGCGCTCGGTTTCCCGCGCCGCTGCTCGACGGCGACGTCGAAGAG
>DATHFL010000170.1:0-12216 GCA_035318125.1 Solirubrobacterales bacterium
AGAAGGAGTGGAGATCAGGCTGCCCGGGGGCGGACTGCTGGAGGCTCGGGGCTACGACCACCTCGCGGGCCCGTAGCGTCGAGCCCGGTCAGCAGTTCCCGGACGCCACGACGACTCAACATCGCCATCGCGACCTCGCCGGGATCCGGCTTGTAGGTGCCGGCCTCGACCATGGTTTTGATCTCTTGAGCGTCCATCGCCCTCATTATCGGCTTCGGTTCCCAGATCCTTAGTTCTTGGTACTCGCACATGCGTCCAACCGGGTGCGGGGACTACCCTTGAACCGTGCCCAACGGTTCCGCCCGCATCCTTTTGGTCGACGACGAGCAGTCGATTCAGACGCTGCTCAGCTATCCGCTGCGCAAGGACGGCTACCACGTCACCTCCGCGCTCGACGGCACCGAGGCCCTGCGCCGCTTCGAGGAAGGCCGCTTCGACCTCGTCATCCTCGACGTGATGCTGCCCCACATGGGCGGGGTCGAAGTCTGCCGCCAGCTGCGCTCGCGCAGCCAGGTGCCGATCATCATGCTGACCGCGAAGGGCAGCGAGACCGACAAGGTCGCCGGGCTCGAGGTCGGGGCCGACGACTACATCACCAAGCCCTTCTCGATGCGCGAGTTCCGCAGCCGGGTCAAAGCGGCGCTGCGGCGCTCGCGGATGAGCGGGGGCGAGGCCCAGGAGGACGGGGCGATCGAGTGCGGCGAGCTGACGATCGACTTCGACCGCCGCATGGTCACCCTCGACAGCGAGGAGGTCCGGGTCACCTACGTCGAGTTCGAGATCCTCGGCGCCCTCGCCCGCTCGCCCGGCCGCGTCCTCACCCGCGAGACCCTGCTCGAGCACGTCTGGGGCGACTCCGACTACCGCGACCCCCGCACCGTCGACGTCCACATCCGCCACCTGCGCGAGAAGCTGGAGCGCGACCCGAAGGAGCCCGAGTACCTCTTCACCGTGCGCGGGGTCGGCTACCGCTTCCGGGAGTAAGGCTCGATGCGCCGGCTCAGGCTTCCCTTCACCGGCGGTCGCATCACGATCACCTGGATCGCGATCGCGATCGCAACCGCGGCGATCATCTACCTCTACACCGTCGCGATCGGGATGGCCGCCATCCACGATGGCTCGGTCAAGGCGCAAATCTTGATCGGCGGCGCGATCGTGATCCTGCTCGAGATCCTGATCGCCCGCAGCTACCTCCGGACCTACACCAGCAACCTCAGGCGTCTCCAGGAGGCCGCACGCAAAGTCGCCGACGGGAACTTCGAGACGAAGATCCCGGTCGCCTCGGTCGGCCCCCTCAGGCCGGTTGCCCGCACCTTCAACGAAATGCAGCGCCGCCTCGCCGAGCTCGACAGCGCCCGCAAGCGGTTCATCGCCAATGCCTCGCACGAGCTGCGGACGCCGATCTTCAGCCTCGGCGGCTTCGTCGAGCTGCTCGAAGACGAGGACCCGAGCCCGGAGGAGCGGGCGGAGTTCGTGCGCACGATGCGCCAGCAGATCGAGCGCCTGACCAAGCTCGCCACGGACCTGCTCGACCTCTCCCAGCTCGACGCCGGCGCGGTCGAGATGCGCGCCAACACCGTCGACCTGACCGCGCTCGCCCGCGAGGTGACGAGGGAGTTCGGCGCTCGCGCCGACCTGCGCGGCTCGCGGCTGCAGCTGCGCACCCCCGAGCGGCCGGCGATCGCCCTCGCCGACCCCGATCGGGTGCGGCAGATCATCCGTATCCTGCTTGACAACGCCCTCACCCACACGCCCGAGGGCACCGACGTCACCGTGACCACCTACTCCGCCAAAGGCCGCGCCGAGCTGACCGTCTCCGACGAGGGATCGGGCATCCCCCAGCGCGTCCAGAAACGGATCTTCGAGCGCTTCTACACCGCCGCCTCGGCCGGCGGCTCCGGCCTCGGCCTCTCGATCGCCGGCGAGCTGGCGCAGCGGATGCAGGGTGAGATCACGCTCAGCTCCAGCCGCCGCTTCACCGCCTTCACGCTCGACCTTCCCCCGGGCCCGGAAGTCGCTGCGCCGCGGTCCTCCCGCGCCCCGGCCAGGGTCGCCTCGTGAGGAGACCGAGCGCCCTCGCGGCGCTGCTGCTCTGCCTCGGGCTCCTCTCCGGCTGCGGCGATTCCGAGGACGGGAGCGGGAGTGCCGCGGCTGGCGGTGGCGCGGAGACCCAGGCAACGCCGCAGGTTGTCGTCGAGACCTCCAGCCCCGGCTTCAACGCCGCCCGCATCTACAGCGAGGCGGCCCCGGGCGTGGTCACGATCCGCTCGGTCTTCGATTCGGGGGCTGGCGAAGGCTCCGGCTTCGTCCTCAACGCCGACGGCGAAATCGTCACCAACGCCCACGTCGTCACCGACGAATCGAGCGGTG
Source organism: Solirubrobacterales bacterium (assembly GCA_035318125.1). GTDB lineage: Bacteria > Actinomycetota > Thermoleophilia > Solirubrobacterales > 70-9 > VAYN01. Next base: position 2,371 of record DATHFL010000170.1, read on the forward strand.
AGCGGGAGGCGGCGAAGAACGTCTACGTCGAGTTCCCCGACCGCAACGTCGTCCCCGCCGAGATCGTCGGCTTCGACCCCTTCGTCGACGTCGCCCTGCTGAAAATCGCCCCCGACGGGTTCGCCCTGCACCCGCTCGAGCTGGGGGACGACCGCGACCTCGAGGTCGGCCAGCCGGTGGCGGCGATCGGCAGCCCCTTCGGCGAGCAGCAGTCGCTCTCGGTCGGCGTCGTCTCCGCCACCGACCGCTCGGTCCAGTCGCTGACCCAGTTCGAAATCTCCGGCGCGATCCAGACCGACGCCTCGATCAACCCCGGCAACTCGGGCGGCCCCCTGCTCGACGCCGGCGCCCGCGTCGTCGGGATCAACCAGCAGATCGAGACCAACTCCGGCGCCAACGACGGCGTCGGTTTCGCCGTCCCGGTCTCGGCGATCAAGCGCTCGATCGCCCAGCTGCGCGAGGACGGCGACGCCGAATACGCCTACATCGGCGTCTCGGGCCAGGCGCTCTACCCGCAGCTCGCCCGCAAGCTCAGCCTCGACACCACCTTCGGCAGCCTGGTCTCGGAAGTCGTCCCGGGGGGGCCGGCCGAGGAGGCGGGCCTGGAGGGAGGGGACGAGAAACTCCGCTTCCAGGCAGGGCAGTACCGGACCGGGGGCGACGTGATCCTGCAGGTCGACGGCGAGGACGTGGTCGGCCCCGACGACCTCGCCCGCTTCATCGCCGACCACCAGCCCGGCGACAGGATCACGCTCACGGTCCTCCGCAGCGGCCAGCGCGAAGAGGTCGAGCTGACCCTCGGCAAGCGCCCCGACAGCGCTCCCTCCCGCTAGCCCGCCGCGGCTGGACATCGCGTCGCCGCCTATCCGTGTAGAACTCTGGCCTTGCTCCAGGAAGTCGCCCTCGGGCACAAGACCCTCACCGATTACACCCACATCGTCGGCAAAGAGCTGACGGAGCGGATCCGCAAGCTCGCCGAGCCGCTGAAGGGCAAGCGGGTGCTGCACGTCAGCGCCACCGCCTTCGGCGGCGGCGTCTCGGAGATCCTCTACACGCTGGTGCCGCTGATGCGCGACGTCGGCCTCGACGCGCACTGGCACGTGATCTTCGGCAAAGAAGAGTTCTTCAACGCGACCAAGCTCCTGCACAACTCCCTCCAGGGGGCGGAGGAGACGCTGAGCGACGAGCAGTGGGCGCTGTTCGACGAGATCAACCAGCTGAACGCCGAGGGGCTGCAGGGCGAATGGGACGTGGTGATCGTCCACGACCCGCAGCCGATCGGCCTGCGGCGCGGCGCGGCGGAGAAGGGGAAGCGCTGGATCTGGCGCTGCCACATCGACCTCTCGACGACGAACCCGGCCCCGATCACCCGCCTCCTGCCGATGATCGAAGAGTACGACGCGAGCGTCTGGCACCTGCCCGACTACGTCCCGAACGGGATGGGGCAGCACCGCGAGGCCGTGCGGATCATGCCGCCGGCGATCGACCCGCTCTCGCCGAAGAACATGGCCTTCTCGCCCGAGGACGCGGCCTTCGTCTGCCGCCAGTTCGGGATCGACGTCGACCGGCCGCTGATCACCCAGGTCTCTCGCTTCGACCCCTGGAAGGACCCGATCGGCGTCATCGACGCCTACCGCGAGGTGACCGAGCAGATGCCGGAGGCGCAGCTGGCGATGGTCGGCTCGATGGCCACCGACGACCCCGAGGGGCTCGAGTACTTCCAGAAAACCTTCGAATACGCCGACGGCGACGGCGACATCAAAATCCTCAGCAACCTCAACAACGTCGGCGCGATCGAGGTCAACGCCTTCCAGTCGCAGTCGGACGTTTGCCTGCAGAAGTCGATCCGCGAGGGCTTCGGGCTGACCGTCACCGAGGCGCTCTGGAAGGGCCGGCCGACGGTCGCCGGCAACGTCGGCGGCATCCCGCTGCAGATCGAGGACGGGGTCAGCGGCTACCTCGTCGACTCGCCCTCGGAGTGCGCCCAGCGCTGCGTCGAGATCCTCCGCGACCCCGAGCTAGGCAAGAACCTCGGCCGTCAGGGCAAGGAGCACGCGAGGCGCCAGTTCCTCACCCCGCGCCTGCTGCGCGACTGGCTCGACCTGCTCACCGACCTCGATTCCTGAGCCCGCCGGGGGCCACCATCTACTCTCTGCGGCGTGGACTCCTCGCCGCTGATCATCGTCTCCAACCGGGGCCCGCTCCAGTTCGATCGCGACGAAAACGGCGAGCGGACCGTGCGCCGGGGCGGCGGCGGGCTGGTCACCGCCCTCTCGGGCCTGGTCTCCCACCGCGACGCGCTCTGGATCGCCTCGGCGATGACCGACGAGGACATCGTCGTCTCCAGCGAGGCGGGCGGGCCGATCGAGCAGGGGCTGGACGGGATCGACTACCGCGTCTGCCTGGTCGGCAGCGACCCGGACGCCTACGACCGCTTCTACAACGTGATCGCCAACCCGATCCTCTGGTTCATCCAGCACTACCTCTGGGACCTCTCCAACGCACCGGACATCCGCCAGCAGGAGCTCGACGCCTGGGACTACGGCTACCAGACGGTCAACCAGGACATCGCCCGGGCGGTGCTGAGCCAGATCGAAGGGCAGGAGCAGCCGCTGGTGATGCTCCACGACTACCACCTGTACACGGCCCCGGGGATGATCCGCGCCGAACGGCCCGACGTCTTCCTCCACCACTTCGTCCACATCCCCTGGTCGCAGCCGGACAGCTGGCGGATCCTGCCGCGGCGGATCCGCAACGCGATCTACGAGGGGATGCTGGCCAACGACATCATCGGCTTCCACACCCACGCCTACTGCATCAACTTCCTCCGCTGCTGCGACGAACTGCTCGACGACGTCGAGGTCGACTACCACGCCTGCGAGGTGCGCCGCGGCGGCCACAAGACGATCGCCCGCGCCTACCCGCTGGGGATCGACGCCCAGCGGCTGGAGCGGGCGGCGGCCTCGCCCGAGGTGGCCGAGGCCGAGCGCGAGGTGCTGGAGCGGCGGCGCCAGCACCTGATCATCCGGGTCGACCGCGCCGACCTCTCGAAGAACGTGCTGCGCGGCTTCACCGCCTTCGACACCTTCCTCGCCCAGCACCCGGAGTTCCGCGAAAAGGTCACCTTCATCGCCCACCTGCAGCCCTCGCGCCAGGACGTGCCCGAGTACGCCGAGTACCTGGAGCGGATCGAGGCCCTGGTCGCGGTCGTCAACCACCGCCACGGGACCACCGACTGGATGCCGATCGACCTGAAGATCTACGAGAACTTCTACGACGCGGTCGCCCGCTACAAGCACTTCGACCTGCTGATGGTCAACTCGCTCTTCGACGGGATGAACCTGGTCGCCAAGGAGGCGCCCGCGGTCAACACCCGCGACGGGGTGCTGATGCTCTCCGAGAACACCGGCTCCCACCATGAGCTCTACGACTACGTGATCTCGGTCAACCCCTTCGACATCCAGGAGCAGGCCGACGCGATCCACCGCGCCCTGACCATGGACCCGGCGCAGAGGCGCGAGTGGGCGGAGGGCCTGCGGGAGATCATCTTCTCCCGCAATCCCGGCGATTGGGTCGACGACCAGCTGCAGGACATCGAAGCCGCCCGCCGCACCCTCGCCTGAGGGGGGAGAGTTCTCCCCCGCCGCGCCCTTAGGGGGTCGTGCGCGGAGTTCGGATCCGGTGGGCGAGTGCAGCAAAGGCGGCGGCGATCGCGATCGCCGCCCTGCTCGCCCTGCAGGCGCTGCCAACCCTGCTGACGCCGCCCCAGCCCCCACCGCTGGCAGCCGACGTGGGCCTGCCCCGGGTCGCGCTCCACAGGGACGAATCCGAACTGCATCAACTTTTCCACCCAGCAGATAGAAAACTTGATGCAGTTCGGAAGAGAGGACCGAGGCGGCGCATGCGAGGGAGGGGGAACCTGAGTGCCGCGACTGCGGTGATCAGCAGCCGACCGCGCCGCGATCACCGGCAGCGCCCCAAGCGATCTGCCCCGGCGGTGCCCGCACCTGAACCTGCTCCCTCCTCGCCGCCATCGGCAGCGCCCGCCTACGTGCCGCCGGCGCTTCCACCCGCGCCGGCCCCAGCCTCCCCGCCTCCGCCCAGCGACGGTTCGGAGGAGTTCGCGCCGCACTAGAACGCCGAGCGGCGGGGCCTCGGCTGCATCTCGCCGCTATAGTCCTTCGCCGTTTTGGCAGCCCCACGCGAATACGAGCTGGTCCTGATGCTGGACCCCCAACTCGACGGCCCCGCGCGCGATGCGCTGGCCGGTGAGGCGCGTGGGCAGATCGAAGCCTCCGGCAGCCTCAAGCACGAGAACACCTGGGGCCTGCGGAAGATGGCCTACGAAATCAACCACCGCACCGAGGCGGACTACCGCTGGATGCGATTCGAGGCCCCGAGCGAACTGCTCGACACGCTAGACCACAACCTGAAGATCGCCGACGGCGTCCTCCGCTTCCGGATCTTCAAAGTCGATCCCGCCGCGCCGGTGATCGTCCCGCCCGCGGTCACCGCCGCACCCGGCCCGCGCGAGCGCGGCGGCCAGGGCGACCGCGAGGACCGCGGCGACTCCCCCGCGGCCGAGGCTGTCGAAGCCGAGGCCGAGACCGCCGTCTCCGAGGAATAACGCCGCTCGGCGCTCCGCTGTTTGCGGAAACCCCCTGATCGAGGGGGGAGAGTCGCGCCGTCCACCTCCTTAGACTGGAACCAGATAAGCGAATCCAGAGGAGTGAGTGCCTTGGCAGCTTCGAACGTAAACGTGGTGGTCATCACCGGGAACCTGACCCGGGATCCGGAGCTGCGGCATACCGGAGGCGGGACCGCGGTCTGCGACCTGCGCGTCGCCGTCAACAGCCGCCGCAAGGACCAGAGCGGCAACTGGGTCGACAAGCCCAACTTCTTCGACGTCACCGTCTGGGGAGCGCAGGGCGAGAACTGCGCCAACTACCTGTCCAAGGGTCGCCCGGTGGCGATCGAGGGCCGGCTCGACTGGCGCGAGTGGGAAGCCAAAGACGGCAGCGGTAAACGGCAGGCGGTGCAGATCATCGCCAACACCGTCCAGTTCCTCGGCTCCCGCGACGGCTCCGGCGGCGGCGGGAACGGCAACGGTGGCAACGGTGGCGGCTTCACGCCCCCGCAGAGCGACGTCCCCGCCGACACGTCCGACTTCGGCGGCGCCCCGGCCGGTGCAGCGCCGGCTTCAGAAGACGACATTCCCTTCTGATGGCCCCAGGGGCCGTCATGCGGCGTCCTCGGTCGCTCGCGTGCGAAGCACGCCGCGCTCCCTGCGTCCTTGCCTGACGGCCCCTGGACCTCATCAGCCTGTAGCATCCCGCGCCGATATGGCACGAGCGACTGAGTCCTCTTCATCACGTGGTGGCGCGCGGCGCGGCAGGCGCGGCGCCGAGCGCGCGCGGCCGCGCAAATACACGCGGGTCAACGCCGAGGTCGTCGATTACAAGGACCTGAACCTGCTGCGGCGCTTCCTCTCCGACAAGGGGAAGACGCGCGGGCGCCGGGTCACCGGACTTTCCCGCCGCCACCAGCGTCAGCTCTCGGTGGCGGTGAAGCGGGCGCGCGAGATCGCCCTGCTTCCCTACGTTGGAGAGCGCTGATGGCGCAGGCGATCCTGCTTCAGGACGTCGATTCGCTCGGCGAGCGCGGCCACGTCGTCGACGTCGCCCCCGGCTACCTGCGCAACTACCTGATCCCGCGCAAGCTGGCCCAGCCGGCGACCACGGGTGCGATGGAGGAAGCGAAACGGCGGATGGAGGCGGCCGAACGGGCGGAGAAAGCCCGCTCCGAGCGCGAAGCCGAGGCCGCCGGCCTGCTCTCGAAAACGGTCCTCACGATCCACCAGCGCGCCGGCGAGGACGGCAAGCTGTTCGGCTCGGTCGGGCCGAAGGAGATCGTCGACGCGCTCGACGAGGCGCGCGACCTGCGGGTCGACAAACGCCAGATCCGCCTCGAGCAGCCGCTGCGCGAACTCGGCACCTTCATGGTCGAGATCGAGCTCCGCGACGGCACCGTCGCCGCGGTGAAGACGATCATCAGCGAGGAGAAGTAGCTCCCTGCCGCGCGTAGCGCGGCGCCGTTAGTCTCGGCAGCGTGCGCTCCCGCCGTCTGCCGACCCGCCTGACCCGCCGCGCCAAGGCGCGGACCCGCTTCGGCTGGGCGCGTTCGGAGCGGGCGACGTTCGGCCTCGCCACGGTCGCGCTCGGCGCCGCCGGCGCGGTCGCCGCCGGTCAGTTCAGCCGCATGCTCGCCCGCCGGGCGAGCGAGGCACACGACCCCGAAGCGCTGCTCGAATCGGCCCCCGCCGCCGCCGCCGACACCGTCGGCGTCGCCGTCCGCGGCTACGTCGAGGCGCCGCGCAGCGAAACCGTCCTCTTCAACCTGCTGAGCGGCTTCCTCGGCGCCTTCGCCCTGGTCCGCCTCTCGACCCTGGCGATCCGCGGCGGCTGGGGGCCCTTCCACAACGTCAGCATCGGCGGCCGCCACATCCACCACTTCGTGCCCGGGATCCTGATCGCCTTCGGCGCCGGCACCGCGGCGCTGCTGACCGACGACGACAGGCTCGAGCAGCGGTTGGCGATCGCGATGGGCGCCGGCATCGGGCTCACCTTCGACGAGGCCGCGCTCCTGCTCGACCTGCGCGACGTCTATTGGACCCGCGAAGGCCTGCTCAGCGTTCAGCTCAGCCTCGGCGCGACCGCGATCCTCAGCATCGCCATCCTCACCCTGAGGATGCTGCGGCGCGGCGAGCGGCGCCAGGAGCAGGAGGGCCTGATCCCGCCGGCGCACCACCACCAGCTCTCCTTCGGAACTGCCGCATAAACGTCACGGAAGCGTGAATTCCTTTTCGCGGCGTTTGCACGGAAGGCGTGCGTGCCGGCGCCGCGCCTCTGGTTTGCTTGCTGAGCGCCCGATCTCGCCACCCGATCCGCCGCCGGGGCGCCTTTACTAAGAAGCGATGCCGCAGCCCCCAACCACCCACGTCCCACCCCAGAACATCGAGGCCGAGGAGTCGGTGCTGGGGGCGATGCTGGTCGCCGAGCCGACCCTGACGCGGGTGATCGACGAGGTGAAGCTGAACGCGGCCGACTTCTACCTCGACAAGCACCGGCAGATCTTCGTGGCGATCCACGACCTCTACGCCGCCTCGAAGCCGGTCGACGAGCTCAGCGTCAGCGAGGCGCTGACCCAGCGCAACAAGATCGAGGAGGCCGGCGGCAGGCACTACGTCTCCGAGCTGGCGGCGAAGGTCCCCGCCGCCGCCAACGCCAAGCACTACGCCGAGATCGTCCAGCAGAACTCGCTGCTGCGGCGGCTGCTCGGCGCCGGCCAGGAGATCCAGGGCTGGGTCAACGAGCGGGACGGCGAGCCGAAAGAGCTCTCCGAGCGGGCCGAGAAGCTGCTCTTCGAGGTCGCCCACAAAGAGCAGGCGAGCGACTTCAAACTGCTCTCGGAGATCCTCCACGACGAGGTCGACCGGCTGGAGAAGCTCTCCACCGGCGAGACCGAAATGACCGGCACCCCCTCCGGCTTCCGCGACATCGACGCGCTGACCGGCGGCTTCCAGCCCGGCAACCTGGTCATCGTCGCCGCCCGGCCGGCGATGGGCAAGAGCGCGCTCGTCGCCAACATCGCCGAAAACGTCGCCGTCAAGAAGAACCTTCCCGTCGCCTTCTTCTCGCTGGAGATGTCGGAGGTCGAGCTGGCCCAGCGCTTCATCGCCTGCCGGGCGCGGATCTCCGGCGACAAGCTGCGCAAGGGTCAGGTCTCCCAGCGCGACTGGCCGAAGGTGGTGCGCGCCTGCAACGAGCTCGAGGAGGCGCCGCTCTGGTTCGACGACTCCTCCGACCTCGGCATCCTCGACCTGCGGGCGAAGGCGCGGCGGCTGCACGCCCAGGAACAGGAGCGCGGCGGCCTCGGGCTGATCATCCTCGACTACATGCAGCTGATGCGCTCCGACGACCACCGCGCCAACCGGGTCGAGCAGGTCGGCCAGATGAGCAGGGGGCTGAAGATCCTCGCCCGCGAGCTGGACGTGCCGGTGCTGGCGATCTCCCAGCTCTCCCGGGCGCCCGAGCAGCGCACACCTCCCAAGCCGCAGCTCTCCGACCTGCGCGAGTCGGGGCAGATCGAGCAGGACGCCGACGTCGTCGCCTTCCTCTACCGCGAGGACTACTACCGCGACCCCGACGAGGAGCCCGACAGCCTCGCCGACCTGATCATCGCCAAGCACAGGAACGGCCCGATCGGGACCCGGAAGCTGGTCTTCCTCGACCGCTTCCCGAAATTCGCCGACCACGCCCACCAGGAGGCGCCGATCGAGCAGCCCGCCGGCGAGCCCGGGTACGAGGACATGGCAGCGGCGGGGCCTGACTTCTGATGCCGGCGATCGCCCGCTCCGAGCCCTTCCGCGAGCAGGCCTGCCCGCTCGGCGTCTGCGACGGCTCCGGCTGGATCCTCGGCCCCGAAGACGTCGCCCGACCCTGCGAGTGCCGGGCCGAGCGCCTCAACCGCGGCCGCAGCCGGGGGATCGCCTCGGCGATCCCGGCCCGCTACCGCGGCGTCTCCTTCGACCGCCCGCCGGTCTCCGACATGGCGCGCGACATGACCACCCGCCACGTCGTCCAGGCGGCGCGCGACTACGTCGAGAACCTCGACGAGAACCTCGCCCAGGGCCGGGGCGCCTGGCTGATGGGCGACACCGGCACCGGCAAGACGACGCTGGGGATGCTGATCGCCAGCGAGGCGCTGAAGGCGGGCAAGTCGGTCGGCATCTACTTCACGCCGAAGCTGCTGACCAGGATCCGCCAGACCTACCAGGAAGCCGAGAGCGAGAACGCCTACAGCCGATTCTTCGAACGGGTCACCTCGGTCGACCTGCTCTACATCGACGACCTCGGCTCCGAGCGCCACACCGACTGGGTGGTCGAGCAGCTCTACGCGGTGGTCAACGAGCGCTACGAGAACCAGCGACCGCTGCTGGTCACGAGCAACGCCGAGGGCGACGTCGCCAAGGGCCAGCAGCAGCTCGAGGACCAGATCGGCCGCCGCACGGTCTCCCGCCTGATCGAGATCTGCGGTGACCCGCTGCCGCTTTTCGGCTCCGACCACCGGTACCGAGCCCGCGCGGCCGGCTGAACCGCGTCAGAATCCCCGGCGGCATGCCAGGCGTGGTCATAGTCGGGGCCCAGTGGGGCGACGAGGGGAAGGGCAAGGTCGTCGACCTGCTCGCCGAGCGAGCGAGCACGATCGTCCGTTTCCAGGGCGGCAACAACGCCGGCCACACGATCGTCCGCGACGGCGAGGAGTTCAAGTTCCACCTCATCCCCTCCGGCATCCTCCACGCGCAGAAGACCTGCGTGATCGGCAACGGCGTCGTCGTCGACCCCAGGGTGCTGCTGGGCGAGATCGACGGGCTGAAACGGGCGGGGGTGAGCGTCGGCAACTTGCGGATCTCGGCCAACGCCCACCTGATCATGCCCTACCACGTGCTCCTCGACACCGCGGGCGAGACGAAGCTGGGGAAGCTCTCGATCGGGACGACGCGGCGCGGGATCGGCCCCTGCTACGCCGACAAGGCGCTGCGGCTGGGCATCCGCGTCCAGGACCTGCTCGACGAGAAGATCCTGCGGACGAAGATCCGGGCGGCGCTGGAGCCGAAGCAGCAGGCGCTGCGCGAGCTCTCGGTCCAGCGGCGCAAGCGGCTGAAGGAGGCGGGCGAGGACGCGAAGCCGCTCGAGACGCCGGCGGAGATGCCCGACCCGCGGCTCGACCTGCACGGGATGGTCGAGGAACACGTCAACTACGGGCACCGACTCGAGCCCCACATCG
>DATHFL010000171.1:0-8816 GCA_035318125.1 Solirubrobacterales bacterium
AGGCGCTCCCGCCAGTAGGCCCGCGCCCGCTCCAGCGCCTCGGGCGGCGGCTCGGAGAGCACGCACTGGGCGAAGCTGACGCCGAGCGGCTCCAGCTCCGCCGCCGGCTCGGCGTAGAGGCGGGCGAGCTCCTCGGTGAGGATCAGCAGGCTCGCCGCGTCGGCGATCAGCAGGTCGTAGCTGACCTGGAGCACGCCGCAGCCGGCGCCGCGATCGAGCAGGCGCCAGCCGAACAGGGGCCAGCGGTCGGCGGGCCTGATCTCGTGGGAGACCCGCTCGCGCTCGCGCTCGCAGGCGGCCTCGAAGTCCTCTGCCCGGGAGAGGTCGACGACCTCGACCTCGCAGGGGGGCACCTCGGAGAGGACCCGCTGCCGGCCGTCCTCGCCGATCACGATCCGCAGGGCGTCGTGGCGCGCGACCAGCCGGTCGAGCGCCGCCTCGAGCCGCTTGACGTCGAGGTCCTCGACCTCGAGCTCGGCGTAGAAGTGGCAGGAGACGTCGCCGAGGGCGAGGAACCCGGTCCTGCCGACCCAGTAGGCGTGCTGGATCTCGGTCAGCCGGAAGGGGGCGTCCTGCGGGTGGGGTGCCGGCAGCGCCACCGGCGCCGGCCCCGCCCCCTCCGCTTCCAGCTCGGCGAGCAGGGCGCCGATCGTCGGCCGCTCGAAGAGGACCTCCTCGGGCAGCTCGCGGCCGAGGCGGGCGGCGAGGGCGCCGGCGAGCTCGACCGCGGCGAGCGAGTCCAGCCCCAGCTCCTCGAAGCTCGCCTCCCGCAACGGCGGCGCCGGCCGCCGCCCCGTCCGGGCGGCGATCTCCTCGGCCAGCCAACTCTCGGCGTCCACGATCAGCCGGTCTCCACCGTCGCGAGGGGGCGGAAGCGGCCGGCGTCGAGCAGCTGCCGGCAGCGGTGCCGCTGGATCTTGCCGCTCGGCGTCTTCGGCAGGCTGCCCCGCGGCAGGAACATGCAGGCGTCGAGGGGGACCGCGGCCTTGGCCATCGCCAGGGTCGCCGCCTCGGCGGCGAGGGAGTCGTAGTCGCCCTCCTCGCCCTTCAGCTCGACGCAGAGCGTCAGCCGCCCGCCGCCGCCGTCCGGCTGCTCGACCACCGTCGAACAGCCGCGGCGGACGCCCTCCAGGGCCTCGATCGCCACCTCGATCTCCCGCGCGTAGACCTTCCTGCCGCCGATCGAGATCACGTCGTCGACCCGCCCGACCGGGTACAGGTAGCCGTCGCTGACGAACCCGAGATCGCCGGTCCGCAGCACCCCGTCGCGAAACCGCTCCGCGGTCAGGCCGGGGTCGCCGTAGTAGCCGAGCGCGAGCGAGTCCGACCTGACCCGGATCTCCCCCAGCTCGCCCGAGGCCCCGGGCAGCTCGACCCCGCGGCAGGGCACGCCGGAGCTGACGACGCTGGTCGCGGTGGGGCTGTCGGGCTCGACCTCCTCCAGCTCGCCCTCGGCGAGGGCGATCGCGTCCACCACGATTCGCCGCGGCGGCTCGGAGACCGGGGTCGCGGTCACCGCCAGCGTCGCCTCCGCCATCCCGTAGGCCGGCATCAGCGCCTCGCTGCGGAACCCGTAGGGCCCCAGCAGCTCGCCCACCAGCTGCAGCGTCTCCCATTCGACCCGCTCGCCGCCGACGATGCAGGTCTTCACCGCCAGCTCCCGCGGCGGCGCGGCATTCCGGTAGGAGCGGGCCGCCAGGTGCAGGGCGGTGTTGGTGCCGGCGGCGAGCACGGCCCCCACCTCGGCCATGTCGTCGAACCAGGTGCGGGGGGAGAGCATGAACCGCTCCGGCGTCGACATGTAGATGCCGCGGTCGATCACCCAGGCCGAGATCAGCTGCCCGAACAGGCCCATGTCGTGGGAGAGCGGCAGCCAGGTGACGCCGACGTCGTCCTCGGAGAGCTCGGGGCCGCCGATCATCTGCCAGTTGAGGAGGACCTGGGAGAGGATCGCCCGCGGGGTCAGCATGCAGCCTTTGGGGGCGCTGGTGCTGCCGGAGGAGAACTGGATGAAGGCCAGCTCGTCCTCGCCGGGGGGCGTGGCTTCGACCCTGCCCGTGTCGAGGAAGGACTCCCAGGAGCGGGCGCCGAGCGCCTCGCGCAGGTCCTCGGGCAGGAGGCCGAGCATCCGCTCCTCGAGCAGGAAGAGGACCGGTTCGAGCTTGGCGTGGATCGCCAGCAGCTGGCGCCCGTACTCCTCCGCGTCCATCCCCCGCGCCGGCACCGGCAGCGAGGCGAGCGCCCCGCCGGCCAGCCAGACGCCGAGGATGCCGCGGACGACCTGGGGGCCGTTGGTGAGGATCGCGGCGACGCGGGTGCCGGGCTCGACGCCGGCGCGCCGCAACCCCGCCGTCATCCGCTCGGCGTCCCCCGCCATCAGGTCCCACGGGTGGGCCTCGTACCCGTCCCCTTCCCAGCAGTGCAGGGCGGTCCGGTGCCCGCCGCTGAGGATGCCGTCCCAGAGGGTGCTCGCGTCTTCGGACATCTCTGCGCCTATTCCGGGGACAGCCGCGAGTCGTTTGCCAGCTCGACCAGCTCGCCGAGCGTCCGCAGCTCGCTGACCTCGCCCCCGTCGAACCGCACGCCCTTGCGCTCCTCGAGCTGGAAGAGGACGTCCGCCAGCTGCAGGCTGGAGAGGCCGAGGTCTTCGATCATCGTGCCCGCGGCGAGCTCGCGGCTCGGGTCCCAGCGGCCCTTCAGCGCGGCGCGGACGAGCGTGGCGACGTCCTCGAGGGCGACGGGAGCGGTGAGGCCTGCTGCCGAATTCATGGCGAGCAGTCTCAACACGGGGTGAGGCCACTGCCAACTATCGGGCGAGGGCGGCCGGCCTCAGCTCACCGTCGAGATGGCGGCGGCCGAGCTCGCGGCGGCGGACCTTGCCGCTGCCGGTGAGGGGGACCGAGCCCGGCGGCAGGAAGACCAGGTCGGTGATCTCGATGCCGTGCCGCTCGGCCACCCGCAGGCGAATGCCCTCGGCGAGCCGGTCGAGCGAGTCGCCGTCCAGCGGCTCGTCCAGCTCGACCGCGAGCAGCACTCCCTCCTCGCCGTCCTCGCGCGGCAGGGCGGCCGCGGCGAGGCGCGACCGCGCCAGCGCCTCGCCGGCCTCCCGCGCCGTCGCCTCCAGGTCCTGCGGTGCGTGGTTGACGCCCCGGACGAGGATGAGCTCCCTGCTGCGGCCGGTGAGGAAGAGCTCGCCCTCGAAGAGGAAGCCCTCGTCCCCGGTTCGCAGGTACGGGCCCTCGCCGCTCGCGAGCGCCGCGTGGAAGACGGCGTTCTCCTCCTCCTCCGAGGCCCCGAGGTAGCCGGCCCCGACCGACGGGCCGGCGACCCAGATCTCACCCACCCTCCGCTCCGCGAGTGGTTCGCGCGTCTCCGGGTCGACGACCGCGAGCGTGTGCCCCGCCGCCGCCGCCCCGAGGCCCACCAGGCGCCGGCCCGCGCTCGCGGGAACGCCCTCCCCCCGCTGCAGCGCGTCGCGATCGAAGCAACGGACGCGAACGGGCGCTCCGGCATCGACGGCGGTGACCACCGAGGTGGCCTCGGCCAGGCCGTAACCGGCGACGAAGGCGGTGGGCTCGAAGCCGCAGCCGCGCAGGGTCGCCGCGAAGCGCTCGAGCGTCTCGGGCCTAATCGGTTCGCCGCCGCTGATCGCGCAGCGCCAGGCGGAGAGGTCGAGGCCCGCGAGCTCGGCTGCGGAGACGCAGCGGAGGACGTGGTCGTAGCCGAAGTTCGGGCAGCCGGAGATCTCCGCCCGGTGGCGGGCCATCGCCCGCAGCCAGGAAAGCGGGTCGGCGACGAAGCGCAGCGGCGGCAGGAAGACGCTGCGGCTGCCCGAGTAGAGCGGCTGCAGCAACGGGCCGACGAAGCCCATGTCGTGCGACATCGGCAGCCAGGAGACGGTCACGGACCCCTCGCCGATGGGGTAGAGCTGAGCCTGCGCCCGCAGGTTCGCGAGCAGGTTGGCGTCGCCGAGGGCGACGCCCTTCTGGGCCCCGGTCGAGCCCGAGGTGGTCTGCACGTAGGCGAGCTCCGGCGGGCGGCGGCGCGGAGGTCCGTCTTCCGGCGCGACCGGCCCGTCCTCCACCCAGGCGAGCTCCGGTGCGGTCTCGCGGCCGATCGCGGCCAGGCGCGGTCTCACCAGCACCACCCGCGCCCCCGTCGCCCGCGCCGTCCGCGCCAGGCCGTCGGCGACGGCGCCGGCGCGCCCGAATTCGGCGACGTGCCCGGAGATCGGCGTGACCCCGGCGTAGAGGCAGGCGAAGACGGCCTCCAGGTACCGCCGCCCGGACGGGTACCCGAGGACGGCCCGGTCGGCATCGGGAGCGCGCGCGGCGATCGCCTGCGCCAGGGCGAGCGCGGCGGCGCGAAGGGACCCGGGCGAGACGCCGGTCTCCCGTTCTCCAGGTTCGACGAACGTGTAGGCGATGCGATCCGGGCGCTCCCGCGCCTCCTGCTCCAGCAGCGAGAGGACCGCGCCTTTCCCGGAGACGGTCACCGCACGGTTTCCAGCAATGCCTCGACCGCGAGCTCCTGCCCGCAATGGGGACAGAGGACCGCCTCACCGCTCACCCCGGCCTCTTCGTACTCCCCCGGCTCACCTTCCTGTCGCTCCCGCTTGCGGGCGGTGCGAAGTTCGACACGCAGATCGGCCACTGACATCCTGTGCTCGGTGGCACGTTCGAGCCAGTACTCCTGCTCCCCCTCCTCCAGCGAAGCGACGGTCTCATGGTGACTCCAGGACAGGATCTCCCGGCGTCGGGAGATTTCGAACCTCGACGCTACGTACACCATGTTCATCAGCGTCTGCGGGTCGTAACCGGTGATCGAGGCGGCGCGCGCGTAGCGCTCACCGAACTTGGCGTTGCCGTACCGAATCCAGTCACCGAGCCACCACTGGCTGCACCGTCCCAGCGCCCCCAGGTTGCGGCCGGCCGCAACCCACTCCGCGAGCTCGAGCGAACCTTTCACCACCCATGCCACAGGGGTGATCGACGCCGCCTTCGCACGCCGTTCCCGACTTACCACGCCTCCCACAGCTTTAGACATACAAGTTCCCAACCCCTACTGTTCTTTACACAAACTTCTAGCACTTAATCAGAGGGATGGGAACCACAATGTGTTCATTAACCAACCAACTGTTTGTACATGTGGTTGAGAAATCCTCAGATTGCCTCTAAACCGGTCGCCTCCATGCTCAGTGTGTGCAGATCGTGGAGTGCCTCCGGGCCCTGCCGCCGCAGCCGGTCGAGGCGAAGTGCGATTTCCAGCTCGGCGGTATGGGCGTAGATCGGAAACCCCAGTCGCTCCTCGACCGCCCGCAGGCGGCTCGTGGCGGTGCGCCGGTCGACGCGGAGAAGCGCCGCGGTCGCCGAGGTGTTGCGCTCGGAGTCGAAATAGGCTTCCAGCGTCTCCTTCAATGTCGGGTTCTTCTCCGGGGCCCGCTCCAGGGGCTCCAGGTAGACCGAGATCAGGGCGTCGCGACAGCTCGCGTCCTGGATCGCCGGGACCAGCAGGAGCACGTCGCGGTAGCGCGTGATCGGCTGGCGCTGCCAGACCGCCACCTGCATCGCCGCCTGCGCCTGGCGATGGGTGGCGCGGAAGCCGAGCCGCCCGTCCGCCTCCTCGCCGACCGCGATCCGCACCCCGCGCTCGATCCGGTTCGCGTCCGGAAGGTCCTTCGTCTCGAACAAGCCCCCCACCTGCAGCCAGGCCCAGACCACGCCGTGCGGGCGCGGCAGGCAGAGGTGGTCACAGCCCAGCTCCGCGGCGAGAATGCGGACGGCGCGCTGGGCCCCGGTGCCCGCCGCCACCAGGCCCACGTGGGTGCCGTCGAAGTCGTAGGGAATGCCGTCGGTGGCCACCGGGGCGCAATCGATCAGCGCCCGGACCACGGCGGCGGTGCGCTCCTCGCGGGGGTCCTCCCGGCGGGCGACCTCCTTCGCATGGGCCGCGCCGACGAGGGGCAGGAGCTGCGCGGCCATCGAGACCAGCGCCGCCGAGGCCTCGAGCAGCACCCGCGCCCGCTCCTCCTCGCCCATCTCCCCCTCGAGGACCTCGCGGAGGAAGAGGTCCCAGAAGACGCCGGCGCCGGCCACGTAGCGCCGCAGCATCGGGCCGACGCCCTCGCCGGACTCCGCGACCCGCCGGGCCTCGACGACGGCGCGCGCCGGCACCAGCTGCATCTCGTCCCCCCGACCCCCGTTTTCGATCGCGATCAGGGCGACTTCGAGACAGGCCCGAACCGCGTCCCGCCGCCCCGGCGGAGCCACCGACCTGACGCCTCCCCCGGCCCTGTCGATCGCCTCCAGGCGCCCGAGGATCGTCCCCTCCAGCTCGGCCAACCGCTCCCGCAGGCGGTCGCAGACCGGCCCAATCAGCGCCTTCCCCAGCGCAGCATCCTCAGACATCTTCCCACTGCCGCTCAAATCATCCTCGTAGTCCAGTTCAGCGCTGGAAGACTTCCACTTCAAATGAACTAGAGCAAAGGCTATGGACAGGGGTTATCCGCGGGGGCACATGGGCCCGGCGACGCCCGGGACCGGTTCGAGGGATGCGGAAGCAGGCAGTGCGATACAGCACAAACCCCGTCGGAAGGTGAAGGTTGTGGCCCTCACCTCATCCAGTCTCTGCGTCCTCGCCATGCCCGGCCTATTCTTGAAGGCATGGAGTCTGCGACTACCGGCCGACTGACCGCAGCGCAGCTCACCGAGGGCGAGCGGCGAACTGTCGAGCGCTTTGCGGCCCGTCTGCGCGATGCGCTGGGCGATGATTTGCGCGGTCTATGGCTATACGGATCACGCGCACGCGGGACCGCGCACCCAGAGTCCGATGTCGATCTGCTCGTGATCGCCGACGGCGGCCGTGATCGATACGGGCGAATCGCCGGCGACCTTGGCGAAGGGGCCGCAATCGCCGAGGGCGAGAGCCCCTTCAACTACTCGGTCCACGTCCACGACCCAGAGTGGCTGCAGGACCGCCGTGCCATCGATTCCTTCTACATCCAAGAGGTCGACCGCGACAAGATCGTCCTCGCCGGGAGCGGGTTGGATTGAGCCCCCGCTCCGAGGAGTTCATGCAGCAGGCGCGTGATCGCCTGGCGGACGCCGAAGCGATCCTCGGCACCGCGCATCCCGCCGTGGTCGTCAGCGCCGCTTACTACGGCATGCTCTATGCGGCCCGAGCCGCCCTCTCGGAGCGAGGGGAGTTCGCAAAGACCCATAGCGGGACCTGGACGCTGTTCAGCCAGGTCTTCGTCGCACCCGGAGAGTTCGACCAGCACCTCAGCGCCCTTGCACGCCGTGCCAAGGACGCTCGCGAGGAAGGCGATTACGAGGCCGCGCCGCCGAGTGCCGAGGAAGCCACCGAATTTGTCAAAGGCACCGCCGAATTCATCGCTGCGATCGAACAGCTCCTCAACAAGAACTGAACGCAAACGATGAGCCCCCTCCCCTACGTCCGTGGGCAGGTCGTCGCGCTTGCCCTTTTGATCGCGCTTGCCGGTCTTTACGACGCTTCACTGCTGGCGGTCTGCGTTGGTGCTGGCGCGATGTTCTGGCTCTTGGCGATGCACGTCAAGTACTTGCACGATGTAGCGGCAACCACCACCTGGGTGCCGAACCATCGTGAGAAGCTTGACCGCGTCGTCGCCTTCGATCCTTTGTTCACGGTTGTCCCGGCGACGCTCCTGGCGGCGCTTTTCCTGTCAGGTCGCTTGCAGCCGATCAGCGGTGTCGCCACGATCCATGACGCCGCCTCCGCCCTAGCCCCGGTCGCCGCCGTGATCTGGGGGTCGAGCCTCGTCGACTGGTACCTCATCCTGCCTCGTATCAGCGGGCAACTGGGGCCTCGTCCCTGTCGAGCGGCCGAAGAAGAGGAGTCGTTCCCGTTTCCAAAATCGTGGCGTGAGGTGACTCGCTGGTGGTACATCCACCGGACGATCGGGACCCTCGCCTTCCGGCTTGGCCTCATCATTGCGGCAGGAGTGCTCGCCCACAGCCTCTCTGACCTCGGCTTCCTGGCCAGGCTGTTCGGTTGGACGATCACGCTCGCCTTCGGCGGCTACGCACTCGTCACGATCTGGCGCGGCTTCACCCTGGCCCGACAGGTAAGACAGGCTGGGCATGTCAAGGGCATTGTCGGACAGACGGTGACCGTCGAACGACGCGCCGGCGAACGTCACCCGTGGCTTTTCTGGCGCGAGCTTCCCGCCCTGCAGTTCGACGGCCGCCGCTACGTCGTCGACATCGCCCTCGAGAGCATCCAGCTCGCCGGGGCGAAACCGCGGGAGGAAGACGACATCGGCCAACTCCGGCGGTTCGAAAAAGAGGTCGACAGCCTTGAGCTCGCCGACATCGGCGCCTTGAGACAAGGACACCCGAAGTTCTCCGGCTGCACAGGTCGCTGCTCGGGAATCAACTGGTACTGCATCGAGAATCCGCACTGCTTCGATCCAAGGTAAGAGACGAAGTCCAGAAACGACGGAGTACGACCGCTTGCCATAGGCATGCCCAGGCGACAAGGCACCGCTGCCGGAAGCCCGGAAGCGGATCGCCAAGGGCGAAGAAAACGACGCTGGAGATAACAGCTGCGGAAATTACGAGGGCGGAGACAACACTTCGACGCTCCCGAAATGCGTCGGTGATCACCGCCACGAGGATGAAAGCGGTCACAAGTCCAGAGCCGAGGTCATGGATGCACCCCGACACCGTGCGGTGGGTTACCACGCCGGCTACCTCCACGCCGCGATCGGTGGCGAAGACGGTGACCAGAATGAGGCTGAAAGCCGCCCCAGCAAGGGCGAGCGACTCAATCCGAGC
>DATHFL010000172.1:0-8682 GCA_035318125.1 Solirubrobacterales bacterium
GAAGGCGACGAAGCCCTCGGCGTCGCCGCCAACGGGGCGATCGTCCGCTGGCTGCCGCTGCCCGAAGACCCGCCGCTGCCGCGCCTGCCCCTGGAGGGGCCGCCGCCGGGGGGGAGGGTGAAGGGCCCGGCGTTGGAGCAGGTGCGCGTCCTCGCCGCCGTCCCCGACGAACTCCTTCCCTATGTCGAGGGCAGCTACTTCGGCGAAAGCGGGGTCGACGTCAACCTCACCACGGGCATCGAATTGCGCTTCGGCGACGCCTCGCAGGCGGCGCGGAAATGGAGGGCCGCCGCGGCCGTCCTCGCCGATCCCTCCGTCACCACGCTCGATTATGTAGACCTGCACGCTCCCAGCCGCCCGTCCTACGAGGGGTCGGAACACGAACTCCCGCCCGCACCCTGAAGTACGCCCTCGGAGGCACGAAACCGCTCTAGAAAGCGGTGCCCAAAAGTCTCAAGTAGAGGGTGAGGGTAGGCAAACCCTCAAGTCGTGGTTGAGATATGGCGCTTGCAGGATGCCTCCCGGCGGTTTGACAGATCCCCGGGAATGCCCTACGTTGAGCGCAATTTCCGTCGTTGCGGAGGCAGCGCCAACCCTGAAGCGTTGCTGAAGGCTCGGACGGAAATAAGGCTCAACTCAACTCGAAAGCTTGCGGGAGCATGGAATCCACTTACCTAGCGGTCATCAAGGTCGTCGGCGCCGGCGGCGGCGGCACCAATGCGGTCAGTCGCATGATCGACGCCGGCATTCGCGGCGTCGAGTTCGTCGCCGTCAACACCGACGCGCAGGCGCTGCAGGCCTGTGACGCCGACATCAAGCTCTCGATCGGCCAGGAGCTGACCCGCGGCCTCGGTGCCGGGGGCAACCCCGAGGTCGGCGCGGGCGCAGCGGCGGAGAGCCGCGACGAGATCAAGGAGGCGCTGAAGGGCGCCGACATGGTCTTCGTCACCGCCGGCGAGGGCGGCGGCACCGGCACCGGCTCGGCCCCGGTGATCGCCGAGATCGCCAAGGAGGAGATCGGCGCCCTGACCGTCGGCGCGGTCACCAAACCGTTCGAGTTCGAGGGCAAACGGCGGATGCAGCAGGCGCTCGAGGGGATCGAGAAACTGCGCAACAAAGTCGACACCCTGATCATCGTCCCGAACGAGAAGCTGCTGCAGGCGGTCGAGCGGCGGACCAGCGTCCTCGAGGCCTTCCGCCAGGCGGACGACATCCTCCGCCAGGGCGTCCAGGGCATCACCGACCTGATTACGATCCCCGGCCTGATCAACCTCGACTTCGCCGACGTGCGGACGATCATGCGCGACGCCGGCTCGGCCCTGATGGGCGTCGGCTCGGCCTCCGGCGAGGCCCGCGCCCTCGACGCCGCCAAGGCGGCGATCACCTCGCCGCTGATCGAGGAGTCGATCAAAGGCGCGACCGGGATGCTGCTGAACATCACCGGCCCCGAGGACCTCGGCCTCTTCGAGGTCAACGAGGCCGCCCAGCTGGTCCAGGCGGAGGCCGACGACAACGCCAACATCATCTTCGGCTCGGTCGTCGACCAGTCGATGAAAGACGAAGTCCGGGTGACGGTGATCGCCACCGGCTTCGAGGGCTTCGAGCTTCTCGCCCGCTCGCCGCAGCGCGTCCGCCGTCGCTACGAGAGCCGCCCGCGCGTCTCCGCCGAGGACACCGAGATCCGCAAACTTCGGGTCTCGGAGGACGACATCGACGTGCCGGGCTTCCTCAAAGAGTAGGTCGAGCCCGTCGGGTGCCCTCCGCCGGAGACCGTATCTCCGTCGAGGGACCGACCGTGTCATCGGCTTGACCCAAAGCCTCCGTCGGAGGGCACCCGACGGGCTGCATGAATAGCCTTGGGAGTTCGTGGCTGACCCTCGTCGTACTCCTCTTTATGAGCAGCATCTGGCCCTTGGGGCGAAGGTCGTTCCCTTCGCCGGCTGGGAGATGCCGGTGACTTACGAGGGGATACGGGAGGAGCATTCGGCGGTGCGGCGGCATGTCGGCATGTTCGACGTCTCCCACATGGGCGAGGTCGAGGTCGAGGGGCCCGGCGCGCTGGCTTTCCTGCAGCGGGTGCTCTCCAACGACGTCGCCAAGGTCGAGGTCGGGGGCGCCCAGTACTCGTGCCTCTGCCAGGAGGACGGCGGGGTGCTCGACGACCTCTTCGCCTACCGGCTCGGCGGCGACCGCTACCTGATCGTCACCAACGCCGCCAACCACGAGACCGACCTCGCCTGGCTCGGCCGCCAGAGCCGCGGCTTCGACGTGATCGTCCGCGACGTCGCCGACCGCTACGCGATGCTCGCCGTCCAGGGCCCGCATGCCCGTCAGGTGCTGGGCTCCTCGCTGGGGATCGACCTGCCGCCGCGCTTCCATGTCTCCCACGCCCAGGTCGGCCGCCGCCCGGCGCTGGTCTGCGGCACCGGCTACACCGGCGAGGACGGCGTCGAGCTGCTGATCGACCCCCAGGTCGCGGCGCCAATCTGGCGCGAGCTGCTCGACGCCGGCGTCGTTCCCTGCGGCCTCGGCGCCCGCGACACCCTGCGGCTGGAGGTCTGCTACCCGCTGCACGGCCACGAGCTGACGCCGGAGCGCAACCCGATCGAAGCCGGGCTCGGCTGGTGCTGCAAGGAGGCGACGGGGTTCGTCGGTGCCGAGGCGATCGCCCGCGCCCGCGCCGAGGGCACCGCGGAGCGGCTCGCCGCCTTCAAGATCGAGGGCCAGGGAATCCCGCGCGAAGGCAACCCGGTGCTCCACGACGGCGAGCCAGCCGGCGTCGTCACCAGCGGCACCTTCTCGCCCTCGCTGGAGGTCGGCGCCGGGATGGCCTACGTGAACTCGGAGCTTGCGGAGGTCGGTACCGAGGTCGAGATCGACGTGCGCGGCAAACGCCGCCCGGCCCGGATAGCTTCCAGGCCCCTCTACGCGAAAAGGAGCTGAGTCTTGGCTACGAGATCATCCGGGAACCCCTCACGCACGCCTGGTGGCGGCGGACCGGCGCGGTACGGCGTCCTCGGTCGGCCAAATGGCGCTGCCATTCGGCCTCCCTGCGTCCTTGTCCCGCTTGGTCCGGCGCTCGCCAGTCGCACGCGGGGGGTTCCCGGATGACCTCGAACGCCACCTATCCCGACGATCTGCGCTACCACGAGGAACACGACTGGGCCCGGATCGAGGGAGACCAGGCGACCTTCGGGATCACCTGGTACGCCCAGGACTCGCTCGGCGAGGTCGTCTTCTACGACCCGCCGGAGGTCGGCGCGACGATCCAAAAAGACAGCCCCTACGCCGAGGTCGAGTCGGTGAAGGCGGTCTCCGATGTGATCGCGCCGATGTCGGGGGAGATCGTCGCGGTCAACGATGCGCTCGCCGACGCGCCCGAACAGGTCAACGAGGACCCCTACGGCGGGGGCTGGCTGGTCAAGGTGCGGCTGACCGCGCCGCAAGAGGCCGAGGCGCTGCTCGGCGCCGACGAATACCGCAAGTTGCTGGAGCGCTAGGCGCCAGGCCCGGCCACCACGTCCCCTAGCCTTAGCCGGGTGACCCGCTACACCTCAGCGACCCCCGACGACCGCCGCGAGATGCTCGACGCGATCGGCGTCGATTCGGCGGCGGACCTGTTCGCGCAGATCCCCGAGCCGCTGCGGCTCGGCCGGCCGCTGGCGCTCCCGGACGGGATGGCGGAGGCGGAGGTCTACGAGCGGCTGGCGGCGCTGGCCGAGCGCAACGCCGACGCCGAAGCCCAGGTCTGCTTCGTCGGCGCCGGGATGTACGACCACTACGTGCCGGCGATAGTCGACGCGATCACCCAGCGCAGCGAGTTCCTCACCCCCTACACGCCCTACCAGCCGGAGATCTCCCAGGGCGGGCTGCAGGTGATGTTCGAGTTCCAGACGGCGATGTCGGAGCTGACCGGGCTGCCGGTCGCCAACGCCGGCCTCTACGAGGGGCCCTCCTCGCTCGCCTCGGCCGGCTACCTGGCGATGGGGGCGACGAAACGGCGCCGCTTCGTCGTCTCCCGCGGCGTCCACCCGCACAGCCGCGAGACGCTCGAGACCTACGCGGTCGGCTACGGCGCCGAGGTGGCCGAGGTCGGGCTCGAGGGCGGGCTGACCGACGCCGCCGCGCTGGCGGAGGCGGTCGACGGCGAGACCGCCGCGGTCTTCCTCCAGAGCCCCAACTTCCTCGGCGCGGTCGAGGACGTCGAGGCGCTCGGCGCCGCGGCGAAGGAGCACGGGGCGCTGCTGGTCGTCGCCTGCGACCCGATGACCCTGGGAATCCTCAAGCCGCCCGGAGAGTGCGGCGCCGACATCGCCCTCGGCGAGGGCCAGCCGCTGGGCAACCGTTTGGATTTCGGCGGGCCTTCGTTTGGTTTTTTCTGCGCGACCGAGGCGCAGATCCGCCGCATGCCGGGGCGGATCGCCGGCGAGACCGAGGACGTCGACGGCCGCCGCGGCTTCGTGCTGGCGCTGCAGACGCGCGAGCAGCACATCCGCCGCGAGAAAGCCACCAACAACATCTGCACGGCGCAGGCGCTGAACGCGCTCGGGGCGATGGTCCACCTCGCCTGGCTTGGCCGCCACGGCTTCCGCGAGCTGGGCGAGCTGCTGGTCCAGCGGACCGCGTATGCGCGCGAGCGCCTGGCCGCCGTCAACGGCGTCGAGCTGCTGCATGAGGCGCCGGTTGCGCGCGAGTTCGCGGTCCGCCTCGACGCGCCGGTCGACGCCGTCCTCGACCGCGTCGCCGAGCGCGGGATCGCCGCCGGCTACCCGCTCGGCCGCGAGTACCCCGAGTTCGACGACGGCCTTCTCATCGCGATCACCGAGCGCCGCACCAAGGCCCAGATCGACGACCTGGCCGAGGCGCTCGGCGCCGCGATCGCCGCCGAGCGAGGCGCTTTTGCAAACCAGGAGGACGCAAAGGCGCCTGCGGGGGAGGTGGGCTGATGGCGCTGACCGAGACGCCGATGCAGGCCGAACGGGCGCGGACGATCTTCGAGAAATCGAAGCCGGGACGGCGCGCCGCCGCGCTGCCCGCCGCCGAAGTCCCAGAGAAGCCGCTCGCCGAGCTGATCCCGGAGAAGCTGCTGCGCGCGGAGCCGCCGCGGCTGCCGGAGATCGCCGAGCCGGAGATCGTCCGCCACTACAACCGGCTCTCGCGCCGCAACTTCGACCTCGACTCGGGCTTCTACCCGCTCGGCTCCTGCACGATGAAGCACAACCCGCGCCTCAACGAGCGGGTGGCGGCGCTGCCCGGCCACGCCCGCCTGCACCCGGCGCAGGACCCGCGCCGCGCCCAGGGGGCGCTGGAGCTGATGTGGCTGCTGCAGGAGTCGTTGAGCGAGATCTGCGGCCTGCCGCACGTCAGCCTCCAGCCGAGCGCCGGCTCCCACGGCGAGCTCGCCGGCCTGCTGCTGACCCGCGCCTACCACGCCGACCGCAATGAGGTGCGGACCAAGGTGCTGGCGCCCGACACCTCGCACGGGACCAATCCCGCCTCGGTGACGATGGCCGGCTACGAGGTGGTCAAAGTCGCGACCGACGCGCAGGGCGGGGTCGAGATGGACGACCTGCGGGCGAAGCTGGCCGAGAACGAGGGCGAGGTCGCCTGCCTGATGCTGACCAACCCCAACACGCTCGGCGTCTTCGACGAGAACATCGAGGAGATCGCCACGCTCGTGCACGGGGTGGGGGCGACGCTCTACTACGACGGCGCCAACCTCAACGCGGTGATGGGCCACTCGCGGCCCGGCGACATGGGCTTCGACATCGTCCACGTCAACCTCCACAAGTCCTTCAGCCAGCCGCACGGCGGCGGCGGCCCCGGCGCCGGCCCGATAGCAGTCTCCGACCGGATCGAGCCCTTCCTGCCGCGGCCGCAAGTGGTCCGCCGCGAGGGGTCCAACGGCCACGGCCCCAGCTTCGACCTCGACTTCGAGCGGCCGAAGTCGATCGGCCGCCTGCGCGGCTTCCAGGGCAACTTCGGCGTCTTCGTCCGCTCCTACGCCTACATCCTCAGCCTCGGTGGCGACGGTCTCGCCGAGGCCTCGGAGACGGCGGTGCTGAACGCCAACTACCTGAAGGCGCGCCTGGCCGAGGGCCGCGCCGGCGAGCGCCTGCCGATCGCCTTCGACCGCCACTGCATGCACGAGTTCGTCCTCTCCGGCAAGCCGATGAAGCGTGACCTCGGCCTGGCGACCCTCGACCTCGCCAAGCGCCTGCTCGACTTCGGCTTCCACCCGCCGACCGTCTATTTCCCGCTCCTGGTCGAGGAGGCCCTGATGGTCGAGCCGACCGAGACCGAGACCAAGGAGTCCCTCGACGCCTTTGCCGAGGCGATCGACAAGATCCTCGCCGAGGCCGAGCAGGACCCCGACCTAGCCAAGAACGCCCCCTACACCACCCCCGTCCGCCGCCTCGACGAGGTCAAGGCCACCCGCCAGCCCGTCGTCCGCCAGCCTCTCTAGCCGCCTTCTCGAACTGCATCAACTTCTACTTCTGCTGGGTGTAGAAGTTGATGCAGTTCGCGGTCAGAGGTTCGGGAGCGCCTGTTCGAGCTCCAGGACGGGGGCGAAGAGGTCGCCTTGCTCCTCGATTCGCTGGAGCACGTCGCCGGTCTCGAAGACGAGGGAGCTGCCGTCGCCTGACTCGGCGACGGCTTCGGCCTCCTCCCAGGCGATCGGGGTCGAGCAGGTGGGGCGTTCGCGGGCGCGGAGGGAGTAGACGGCGATCGTGGTTTTGCGTTCGTTGTTCTGGTACCAGTCGATCAGGACCTTGCCGCTGCGGTCGGTCTTCTTGCCCATTTTCGCCAGCACCTTGTCGGGGTCTTGTTTGGCGATCAGCTGGGCGAGGGCCTGGGCGAAGGGCCGCGTCTCCTCGTAGGAGGTCTTGGCGTTGAGCGGGACGTAGACCTGCATGCCCTTCGAGCCCGAGGTCTTGGCGTAGCAATCGAGGTCGAGCTGGGAGAGCACCTCGCGCAGGCGCAGCCCCACCCGGCAGCAGTCGACGATGTCGGCGGGCGGCCCCGGGTCGAGGTCGAAGGCGACCACCGTCGGCCGTTTCGGCGCCCGGCTCAGCGAGAGCGAGGGGTGGAGCTCGATCGCCGCCAGCTGCGCCATCCAGATCAGCGTCGGCAGGCTGTCGCAGACGCAGAAGTCGATCTTGCCGGCGTTCGGCCCCGCCTCCACCCGCGTCGTCTTCACCCATTTCGGCCGGTGCTTCGGGCAGCGCTTCTCGAAGAAGGCGGCGTCGAGGTCGTCGACCCCTTCCGGGAAGCGCCGCAGGGTCACCGCCCGGCCGCTCAGGTGGGGGACGATCGCCGGCGCCACCCGGGCGTAGTAGTCGACCATCTCGCCCTTGGTGAACCCGGCCTCCGGGTAGAGCACCTTGTCGAGGTTGGTGAGCCGCAGCTCCTTCCCGTCGACCTCTACCTGACGGGTCTCGCCCACGGCGTTGACGGCCTATTTCGCGGCTTTGGCTTTGGAGCGTTTCGGTTTGGCGGCCGATTTGCTCTTCTTCGCCTTCGGTTTCGCCGCTTTGCCGTCTTCGGCGGCGGAGCCCTTGTCCTTGACCGCGGCGATGCTCTCCTCCAGCGCCGCCATCAGGTCGGGGGCCTTGGTCTCCTTCGGCGCCTCGGCTTCGGGAGCGACGATTTCCTTGCCTTCGGCCTTCTGTTCGATCAGCGCCAGCAGCTGTTCGCGGTACTCGTCGCGGTAGGCGCCGGGATCGAACTCGGTGCTCAGCGAGTCGATCAGCTGCTCGGCCATCTCCCGCTCGCGCTTGGCAACCTTCGGCTTCCTGTCGGGGAGGGCGTCGTCGAGCTCGGAGGGCGGCACGACCTCGTCGTGGAAGCGCATCGTGGTCAGCGTCAGCACCCCCTCGGTGGCGCGGATCGCCGCCAGGTGCTCCTTGTTGCGGAAGACGAAGCGGGAGATCGCCGCCTTGCCCGAGCTTTCCATCGCCGCCGCCAGCAGCGAGTAGGCCTTCTCGGCGCCTTCGGCGGGGCCGAGGTAGTAGGGGCTGTCGAAGTACATGGGGTCGATTTCCTCGATGTCGACGAAGTCCTGGACGTCGATCGCCCGCGTCTTCTCCGGCGCCAGCGCCGCCATCTCGTCTTTGCCCAGCGGCACGTACTGGCCCGGGGTGAGCTCGTAGGCTTTGACGATGTTCTCGTAGGGGACCTCCTCGTCGGTCCCTTCGGCGACGCGCCGGTGTTTGATCCGGGCGCTGTCGGACTCGCGGATCTCCCGCAGGGCGATGTTGCGCCGCGCGACCGCGCTGAACAGGCGCACGGGCACGTTCAGCAGCCCAAAGCTGATCGTTCCGCTCCAAATCGCTCTAGCCATCCGCCAAATCTCCTACCCGGATTGTTCCAAGCGAACGCTCGCCCAATGGGTAAACCGCACGCGGCGCCAATTATCTTGCGCCCCGCGCCGGTGAGATCATGCGTCGGTGCTCTTCGAGCTGCGAGAGGTCGGGCTGGACCGCGGCGGCCGCGCCGTCCTCGACTCGCTCAGCGCCACGATCCCGGAGGGCTCGACCGCGATCGTCGGGCCGTCGGGCTCCGGCAAGTCGACCCTGCTGCGGCTGCTGAACCGGCTCGCCGACCCCGACCGCGGCGAGATCTCCTACCGCGGCCGCCCGCTCGACGCCTACGAGCCGCTGGCGCTGCGCCGCGAGGTCT
>DATHFL010000173.1:0-4474 GCA_035318125.1 Solirubrobacterales bacterium
GGCCGGCCGCATGGAGGCGTCGGGGACCGCCTCGGCCAGCGCCGTCGCCGAGGCGACGACGATCGCGTCGTCCTCGGCGCCGAGGGCGTCGAGGGCGTCGATTCGCAGCCCGACCAGGTGCGGCGGCGGCGTTACGTGGGAGGCGTAGCCGGTGCCGCGCGAGGGATAGAGGCGGACCCGGCGCGGGGCCAGGTAGGCGTGCAGGTCGGCGGCGAGGTCGCGGGCGGAGCGGTCGTCGGCGGCGACCAGCAGCGCCGGGCGGCCGGCGAGGCTGCGGTCGTCCTCGAGCAGCGCCCCGAGCAGCAGCGGCCGCAGCATCGTCGAGGCGCGGACCGTCGCCCTCTCGCCCCCGTCGGCGGCCGCGCGCACCCGCGCCGCGAGCGCGTGGACGCGCTCGTTCCCGGCGGCGATCTCGATCAGCGGGCGCAGGCTCATGGCAGGGGAAAAGCCCGGAACAGGGATTCCGGGCTCAGCGACCGATTCTACGACCGGCGGCGCAGCCGCGAACCGAGCCGACGCAGGGGCGCGGTCAGGCGCCAGGAGCTGGAGCGCGCGACCGCCTCCAGCCCCCGCTCGGCCGCCTGGCGCGCCTCGCGCTCGGCGGCCAGCGCCGTCCGCAGCTCCTCGGCTTCCCGCGCCCGCTCGGCGAGCTGGAACTCGAACTGCCCGGCCCGGTTCGCCGCCCGCGCCTCGGCCCGGACCAGCAGCGCCAGCGTCTCCGCGTCGCCGTTCGTGGCCGGCGCCTCCGCCCCCGCCAGCAGCGGCACCAGCGCCTCGGCGTGTTTGGCGACCGAGTGGTGCTGGCGGACGAGGTCGAAGCCGAGCGTGCCCATCTCCGGCCGGTAGGCGGCGAGGTCGGCGCGCAGCCGCTCGGCGTCGATCGCCGCGTCGGTGGCGGCGCCGCTGAAGCCGTCGGCCTCCAGGGCCGAGTAGCTCTCGGGCGTCACCCAGCCATCGCCGCCGCCCCGCTCCCAGACGTAGGCGGCCCGTCCCATCGCCATCGCCTCCAGGACCGAACGGCCGTAGCCGACGACGATGTCGGCGTCGGCGATCGCCCCCCGCGGGTCGACGTCAGCCTCGCCGCGGACCCCGAGCTGGGCCAGCTCCAGGCCGAGGTCCTCGCAGGCGGCCCGCAGGATCGCCAGGCGGTCGTCCTCGAGGTAGTTGCTGAAGACCAGCACCCGCTGCGCCGTGGGCCGGCTCGCGCCGCGGGGCCGGAAGCGCTCGATGTCGATCGGCTGGCGCAGCCGCACGACCTCGGGCCGGCCGCCGAGGGCGGCGGCGCGGCGGGCGATGCGGTCGTTGAGGGCGATCACCCTGGGCGGCGGCTGCAGCGCCCCCGGCGGGTGCTCGAAGGCGGCGATGCCATGGACGACGAAGACCACCGGGACGCCGCGGCCGGCGGCTGCGTAGGCGCTCGCGGCGTCCTGGGCGATCACCACGTCGACGTCGCCGAGGTCGCCGAGGGCGACCGGGTCGCCGACCGTCAGCTCGAGGCCGCGGGAAGCCGCCAGCTCGCGGCCCTCGGCGCTCGCCCGGCCGGCGAAGAGCCGGGTCGGGTGCCCGAGCCGCTCCAGCTGTTCGGCGACGGTGACCGAGTAGGTCTCGGAGCCGCCGAGGAGGAACTGGGAGAGGCTGATCAGGATGCGCATCGGATGAGGTCGCGAACGATCTCACGCTCGTCGAGCGGATGGGAGCCGCCGCGCAGGTCGGTGGCTTCGTGGACGGTGGGGCCGCGCCCGAGCAGCGCCACCAGGTCGCCGGGCCGGGCCGCAGCGAGGGCGCGGGCGATCGCCTCGCGGCGGTCGATCGCGATCTCCAGGGTGCCGCCGCGGCCGGCGCGGGCGCCGGCGGCCAGCGCCGCCAGGGCGACGATCCGCGGCTCCCCCCGGTAGCTGGCCGCGCTGAGGACCAGGTGGTCGCTGAGCTCCCGGGCCAGCTGCCCCGATTCCCGCCCGATGATGGGGGCGCTCCGCCCCATCACCGAGAGCACGGTCAGCAGCCGCCCGCCGCGCGCCCGCGCCGCCGTGCGCGCGGTCCTCAGCACGTTGGCGACGCTGTCGGGGGCGATCGCGAAGTCGACGACGACGTCGAAGGGCGCCTCGAGGTCGCCGAGGACTTCGAAGCGGCCGGGGACCGGCGCGGCCCCCGCCAGGGCGGCGAGCGTCGGCTCGCGCGGGAGGCCGAGCCCGTCGGCGAGGGCCAGCACCGCGACGAGGTTGGCGGCGTTGTGGGCGCCGGGCAGCCGCGCCCGCAGCTCGACCCTCCCGTCCGGCGCCTCCACGGTCAGCTCGGCCTCGCGCAGGCCCCAGCGGCACTCGGCGATCCGGTAGCCGGCGCCGGCCGCGGTCCCGTAGGTGAGCGCGCGCCCGCCGCGCTGGTCGATTTCGGCGGCGAGGCGGCGGCCGAGCTCGTCGTCGGCGTTGAGGGCGGCAAGCGGCACGCACCAATCCTCGCGCAGGAACAGCCGCCGCTTCGCCTCCCCGTAGGCCTCCATGCTCCGGTGGCGGTTGAGGTGTTCGGGGGTGAGGTTGGTGAAGACCGCCGCGTCGACGGCGAGCGCGGGCGAACCCTCGGCCTGGTAGCTGGAGACCTCGGCGACCAGCGAGCGCGGCACCGCGCCGAGCGCGACCTCGCTCAGCGGCGGGCCGTACTCGGTGTTGCCGGTGAGGACGGGCTCGCGCCCGTGCGCGGCGAGCAGCTCGACGCAGAGCGAGGCGACGGTCGACTTGCCGTTGGTGCCGGTGACGGCGACGGTCGGGGCCGGGACCAGGCGCCAGCCGAGGTCGAGCTCGTCGACGACCTCCAGCCCGCGCCGCGTCGCCTCCGCCACCACCGGGGCCTCGGGCGGCACCCCGGGGCTCTTGACCACGGTCTTCGCGCCGCGCAGCGCGTCAAGTCCGTCGCCGCCGAGCCGGACCTCGACTCCCAGGTCGCGCAGGGCCGCTGCCCGCTCCAGCTGGACCGGGTCGGCGGCGCCGTCCCAGGCCCGCACGGCCTCCGGCCCCGCCTCCTGCGCCAGCGCCCGCGCCGCGGCGAAGCCGGCGCGGCCGAGGCCGACGACCAGGAAGGGACCGGACGGCAGGGGTGGCCGTCGCTGCGGCGCCGTCAGCGGATCGGGCGCCGGACTGGTTGGGCTAGCAGCGCTGATCCACCGATGTTAAAAAAGTACGCCCGTCAGTCCTTTTGCGGCAGCCCGGGCCCCGTGCGCTGCCACTCCACCTGACCGCGTCCCTCGGCGGCCGAGCGGCCCTCGACGTCGTCCCACTCGTGCAGCATCCGCTTCAGGCGGGCGACCGCCTCGGGGGGATGCGCGGCGACGCCGGCGGCGAGCTCCAGCGCGGCTTCCTCGGTGGCCGCCGCCGGGGCGACGCGGTTGACGAGCCCCAGCCGCAGCGCCTCGTCAGCGCCGACCGTCCGCGAGCTCAGGAGCAGGTACTTGGCGGCGGCGAGGCCGCAGAGGGTGACGAGGCGGGCTGGGCCGACCGGGACGCCGAGGGCGGCGCCGGGGAAGCGCAGCCGCAGGTTGGAGCCGCCGACCCGCATGTCGCAGGCGATCGCGATCTCGGCCCCGCCGCCAACCACGTCGCCGTGGCAGGCGGCGATCGTCGGCTTCGGGAAGGCGACGATCGCGTCGTAGAGGTCGGCGAAGAGCTGCATGCGGCGGACCCTGGCCTCGGCGTCGAGGTCCTCGCGCACGTCGGCGCCCGCGGAGAGGCCGAGGTGGTCGGCGGAGCTGATCACCAGCACCCGCACCGCCTCGTCCGCGCGGGCGACCGCGAGGTGCTCGAGCAGCTCCAGCAGCATCTGGGTGTCGATCGCGTTGCGCGCCTGCGGCCGGTCGAGGCGCAGGAGCGCGATCCCCTGCTCGTCGACCGAGTAGCCGGTCACCGCGTTCTCGGCGAGATCGCCGTTCTCAGCGCTCATCCTCGGAACCTATTCGTTCGACCAGGCGCTCGGTCTCCTCAGCGGCGCGGGCGACCAGCGCCTCGACCTCGGCCTTGGGCTCGCCGAAGCGGCCGAGGACGTGGCGGGAGACGATCTCGGGATCGGTCGAGTCGGGCCGCCCCACCCCGACCCGGACGCGCCAGAACTCGGCGTCGCCGAAGCCCCTTTTCAGGCTCTTGAGGCCGTTGTGGCCGGCGAGCCCGCCGCCCTGGCGGACCTGGACCTCGCCGAAGGGCAGGTCGATCTCGTCGTGGAGGACGACGACCCGGTCGAGCGGCACCTTCAGCGAGCCGCGCGCCGGCCCGGCCGAGTCGCCGGAGGCGTTCATGTAGGTGAGCGGCTGCAGCAGCGCCACCCGGGGGCCGCCGGGACGGATGCGCCCTTCGGAGAGCAGGCCGTTGAACTTCTGCTTCGGCTTCGGCAGCTCCCATCGCCTCGCCAGCTCGCTTCCCAGCGCGAAGCCGACGTTGTGGCGGGTGCTCTCGTACTCCCGGCCGGGGTTGCCGAGGCCGACGATGAGGATGCG
>DATHFL010000174.1:0-2540 GCA_035318125.1 Solirubrobacterales bacterium
GGGGGCGGCGCCGCCGGGCCTTCGGAGACGAAGGTCACTTCCCGGACCAGCCAGTCGTAGCCTTCCGAGGCTTTCAGCTGGATCGCGCCGGTCGAGAGGTAGTAGCGGAGCGGCGCCTCGCCGAGGACCCAGGTCACCGTGGCCCGGGGCCCGTCCGGCTCGCCGAGGTGGTCGGCGACCGCGCTCCAGTCGGGCCGCTGCAGGTCGGCGTCGAAGTTAACCCAGACCGAGAAGGCGAGGGAGTAGGCGACGAGGAGCGCCGCCAGCGCCGTCCCCAGCCGCCGCGCCCGCGCGACCGTGAGGGCGACCGCGACGGCGAGCAGGAGCGGGACCAGCGCCGGCAGCAGGTTGCGGGCGAGGACGAAGTCCCTGCTGGCGGAGACGACCGCCACCAGCAGCGGGACCCCGAGGGTGAAGGCACCGACCGCCAGCGGCACCGCGCCGGCGCGCTTCTCCTCCCGGCTCCCCCGCGCCCAGAGCAGGACGAAGGCGGCGAGGACGAGCGCCAGCGGCAGGAACGCCGGCTCGGGCTGCTCGACCCGGCCGATGATGTCGCCGGTCTCCCCGACCACGAAGGTGATCGCGGTTTCCCCGAGCCGGTGGCCGAGGCTGAATTTGCCGATCCATTCGGCGTGGCCGTAGGACATCTGGTGGATGACCAGCGGCGCCAGCAGCAGGGCGGCGAGGCCGACGATCCAGAGCCCGGCGAGGGCGGCGCGGCCGCGGCGGCGCAGCAGCAGGAGCACCTCGGCCGCGAGCGGGAAGACCGCGAAGTAGTGGGTCGCGAGCGCGAGGGCCGACCAGACGCCCCAGAGGGTGAAGTCGCGCCGCCGCCCGTCGCGCAGCGCCCGCACGCAGTAGAGCAGCGAGAGGGCGCAGAAGAGCGCCATCAGCGCGTAGGCCCGCGCCTCCTGCGAGTACCAGATCAGCATCGGGTTGACGGCGACCAGCGCCGCGGCGAGGTAACCGGTGCGGGCGCCGCGCAGTTCGCGCCCGACCAGGTAGGCGACCGGGATCGTGGCAATGCCGGCCAGCGCCGAGAGCGAGCGCAGGCCCCAGGGGCCGGTGCCGACGACCTGGGTCCAGATCCAGGCCAGGGCGTAGTAGAGCGGCGGCGCCGACTCGCTGAACCCGACCGCGTCCATCGCGTGGCCGAAGCCGACCCGCAGCACCCGGCTGGCGGTGACGATCTCGTCGTGGTGGTAGCTCTGCAGGCCGAGCGTGGCGAAGCGCAGCGCCACCCCCAGCGCCGTCAGGCCGGCGAGGATCCAGAAGGTTCGGGTTCGCACTAAGAGAGCGCGCCCTCGAGGGCCTGGGAGACCTCGTCGACGTAGACGAACTCGAGGTCGCCGAGCTCGTGCTTCGGGATCTCGGCGACGTCGCCCTCGTTGCGGGCGGGCAGGATCACCGTCTTGATCCCGGCCCGCTGCGCCGCCAGCGACTTCTCCTTGATGCCCCCGATCGGCAGCACCTGCCCGGTCAGGGTCACCTCGCCGGTCATCGCGACGTCGTTGCGGACCGGCCGGCCGCCGATCAGCGAGGAGAGGGCGACGGTCATCGCCACCCCGGCCGAGGGACCGTCCTTGGGCACGGCGCCGGCAGGGACGTGGATGTGGATGTCGTGCTCGGCGAACCAGTCGTCCTCCAGCTTCGGCGCGATCTCGCGGTAGTGGCCGCGCACCCAGGAGAGCGCCGCCTGCGCCGACTCCTTCATCACGTCGCCGAGCTGGCCGGTGATCGTCAGCTTGCCCGCGCCCGGCATCGCGGTCGCCTCGATGAAGAGGACGTCGCCGCCGGTCGGCGTCCAGGCGAGGCCGGTGGCGACGCCGGGGTCCTTGGTGCGGCGGCGCTGCTCGGCGAAGACCCGCCGCCGCCCCAGCAGCTCGCGCGCCTTCTTGCCGGAGATCCGCACCTTCCCCTTCGCCTTGCCCTCGGCGACCTGGCGGGCGACTTTGCGGCAGACGGTGCCGATCTGGCGCTCGAGGTTGCGGACGCCGGCCTCGCGCGTGTACTCCTCGACGATCGCGGTCAGCGCCGCGTCGGCGAACTCGATCTGCGAGGGCTTCAGCCCGTTCGCCTCGATCTGGCGGCGGACCAGGTAGCGGCGGGCGATCTGCCGCTTCTCCTCCAGCGTGTAGCCGGCCAGCTCGATCGTCTCCATCCGGTCGAGGAGCGGCCCGGGGATCGTGTCGAGGACGTTGGCGGTGGCGATGAAGACGACGTCGGAGAGGTCGAACTCGAGGTCGAGGTAGTGGTCGCGGAAGCTGTCGTTCTGCGCCGGGTCGAGCACCTCGAGCATCGCCGAGGCGGGGTCGCCGCGGAAGTCGGCCCCCATCTTGTCGATCTCGTCGATCATGAAGACGGGGTTGCGGGAGCCGGCGTCGCGCAGGGCGCGGAGGATCGTCCCCGGCATCGCGCCGACGTAGGTGCGGCGGTGGCCGCGGATCTCCGCTTCGTCGCGAACGCCGCCGACCGAGATCCGTTCGAACTCGCGGCCCAGCGCTGCGGCGATCGACTTGCCGAGGCTCGTCTTGCCCACC
>DATHFL010000175.1:0-12424 GCA_035318125.1 Solirubrobacterales bacterium
GCGCCGGTGACGGCGAGCTTGAGGTTGCCGCCGAACAGCGCGCGGATCTTCGACAGCACCTGCTTGTCGGCGATCCGGTGCTGGACCGCCAGCAGCGGGCCGGGGCGCTTGCCCTCGCGCTCGAGCTCGCGGACCTTGCGCCCGACCCCGATCGCCCACCAGAAGACGCGCTTCTTGAGCCCGCCCTCCTGCTCGGCGTTGGCCGTCGCCGCCGTGTAGATCTTCTCGAAGATCCGCGGCACCGAGGGGAAGTAGCTCGGTTTCAGTTCGGCCAGGTTGGGGAGGATCTTCAGCGGGTCCCGCTCCCAGTAGGCGATCGTGGTGCCGAGGTCGTAGCTGCCGAGCTGGATCAGCAGGGCGAAGGAGTGGGCCAGGGGCAGGTAGAGGTAGGTGACGTCGCCCTCTTCGATGACGCTGGTCTCCTTGACCATGTCGAGCATCGCCCGGTAGTTGCCGTGGCTGATGACGCAGCCCTTCGGCGGCCCGGTGGTGCCGGAGGTGTAGATGAAGGTGCAGATGTCCTCGGGGGTGACGGCGTCGTAGAGCGCCTGCCAGCTGGCGGCGTCGCGGCCGGCACCCTTGGCGGCGAGATCCTCGGCGGAGAGGGCGTCCTCGGCGCTGCCGGTCATCAGCACGACGTGCTCGAGCTGGGGCAGCTGGTTGCGGACCTGGCGCACCTTGTCGAGCTGTTCGGCGTCCTCGACGACGACCACCTTGGAGTCGGAGTTCTCGAGCACGTAGCGGCACTCCTCCGGCGAGTTCGTCTGGTAGATCGGGACGACGACGGCGCCGATCGTCAGCGCCGCGAAGTCGAAGTAGGTCCACTCGGGGCGGGTGTTGCCGAGGATCGCGACCCGGTCGCCCTTCTCGATCCCGAGCTCGACCAGGCCGAGGGCGAGGGGGCGGATGATTTCCAGCACCTCGTCGAAGGTGCGGCTGACCCACTCGTCGCCCTCCTTGCACTTGACCGCGACCTGGGCCCCGTACATCTCCGCCGCGCGCGGCAGGAGGTCGGCGATCGTCTTCGAGTTGGTACCTCTCCCCGACATCTGCCGGGGGAGTTTAGTTCAGCGCCGGGTTCGGGGCGCTGACTGCGACGAGCTGGCTGACGTGACGCTGCGCAGAGAGCTTTCGAACAGGGTCCGGTCGATACGGCCGTGGTAGATCGGGACGCCCATCTGGACGCATTTGCCGATCACCTCCTGTCGCTCCATCTGCATGTGGTCGGCGAGCTCGGCGGGCGTGAGGTGATGGGCCATCGAAGACCTCCCAGTCGTTGAAAGTGGGTAGCAAGGATGTTTATCCCCGCGGCCGGACATGTCAACCGCAAACTTCCGCACCCTGCGGAATCATCGGCGTCGCCGGGTCGCGATAATGCCTGGCCGATGTCCTCCGAAGTCGCCGCCCGACCGCTGCCCCGCCGGGGCAGGTTCTTCGTCGCCCTCCTGCTCGCCCTGGGCCTCGGCGCGCTCGGCTACGCGATCGTCACCCTCTCGACCCAGGAGCGAGGCGACGATGTCGTCCACCTCGCCGGCATCTCCGACGCGCAGGGGTTGTTCGGTGGGGTGCCGCAGGAAGGCGACCGGCTCGGCTCCTCCGACGCCCCGGTGACTGTCCAGGTCTTCAACGACATGCAGTGCGCGGACTGCCGCGACGACTTCCTCAGCACGATCCCGGAGCTGGCGGAGAGGTACGCGCGTCCGGGCGACGTCCAGTTCCTCTACCGCCACTACTCGAACAGCATCAACACGCAGCAGCTCGGCTTCTACGGCGCCGAGGCGGCGGCCGACCAGGGCTACGGCTGGCAGTACGTCTACCTCTTCTTCCGCAACCAGGACGAAGCTGAGAAGTTCGGCGTCGACCAGAAGTTCCTCGCCTCGGTCGCCGGCGGGGTGGAGGAACTGGACCTCGAAGAATGGGACGCCGACCTGGAGAGGAACGGCGGCTCCGGTGGGGAGATCGACCGGCGGCTCGAAGGCTACGAGGAGCTGGCACGGGGCCTGGGGATCCGCAAAGGCCAGGGGATGGTCGTCAACGGCCCCAGCGGGACGCGGACCCTGCAGGAAGGGCCGTCGCTGGCCGAAGTCGAAGCCGCGATCGCCGAAGTTCAATAAGCCGGGGCGCTGGCGGAGAGCGCAGAGGCTCCTTTGTCAACTGCTGGTTTGCAAAGGCGCCTTGCTCGCCGTCAGGCCACGCGGCGCAGGCGGGCACGCGGGGCGATCACGTCGCGCCACTCGGAGTCGACGATGTGGGCCGGCGCCGTGGTGGCGAGGAAGTCGGCGAGGACCGCCGCCAGTCCCTCTGGGTCTTCGAGGTTGGGGAAGTGGGCGGCCTTGGGCAGCGTCTCGAAGCGGCAGTTGGGGATCGAGCGCTCGGACTCCAGCCCGTGCTCGAGGGGGATCGTGCGGTCGCGCTCGCCCCAGACGATCAGGGTCGGCATCTCCTTCAGCAGGTAGAGACGGTCGCGGGCGCTGACCTTCTGCCCCTGGACGTCGATCACCGAGCGCAGCGTTTGCAGGAAGGCCCGGCGGGAGCCGGGGTCCTGCAGCGGCCCGAGCGCTCGCGCCACCGCCTGCAGATAGACGCCGGTCGAGTTGCCGCGGGCGCGCAGCTGGGCACCGGCGGCGGCGATCGCGCCGACCAGCCGGGGTTGCGCCGCCACCCGCAGCAGCGCCGCTGAGCCCGGCAGCGCCGCCCCGCGCAGCAGCGGGCTGACGTCGTGCCCGAGGCCGCCGCTGGAGATCAGGACCAGCCGCTCGGTGCGCTGGGGGAACTGGTAGAAGAACTGCATCGCGACGCCGCCGCCGAGCGAATGCCCGACGATCGTCGCCCGCTCGACCCCGATCGTCGTCAGCAGGTCGCGGATGCCGGCCGCGTGGGCGCCCAGCGAGTAGTCGCCCCGCGGCGTCGCCGCGTCCCCGTGCCCGATCAGATCGGGAGCGATCACCCGGTAGGAGCCGGCCAGCCGCTGCGCCACGGCCTCCCAGTGCCGCGAGGAGTTGATCATCCCGTGGATCAGGACCACGTTCGGTCCGCTGCCGACGGTCCGGTAGACGGCCCGGTGCCCGTGCAGGTTGGCCTCGTGGACCTCGAAGTGGGGGGTGGCCATCTGCGAACGACCCTAGCGCTTGCGCCAGCGCGAGCAGCCGGTCTACGGGGTAGGGGTTAGTGGAATATAGATTTAGACGATTAGACGTTTAATCGTCTATACTCTTTCCCATGATCTATGCGACGCCGCCGATAACGCCAGCTCTACGAGGGCAGCTCGACGAGCTGGCCGATCTGCGCGCCGCACTGGGAGAGAAGGTGAAGACGCGCAGTCGCTGGATGGGGAGCCTCCGGCGCGAGGTCCGAGCCAGCTCGATCGAGAGCTCGACGGCGATCGAGGGCTTCAGCGTTTCTCCGGAGGAAGCGCTGGCGCTGGCCAACGACAGGGACGTCGCCGTCCGCGATCAGGAAGATCGTCAGGCGGTCGTCTGTTATGCCCGGGCCATGGACCATGTCGGGACGATGGGGATCGACCCTGCCTTTCGGTGGGACGACAGAGTGATCCTCGACCTGCATTTCGACGCCTGCTATTTCCAGCGTGACAAGGACCCCGGCCTCTGGCGTACCGGGCCGATCGGGGTCACCGGTCCCGACGGCTTGCTCGAGTACGAAGGTCCCGACGGCGAGCAGGTGGTCCCGCTGATGGGCGAGGTGGTCGAGTGGCTGGCGACCGGGGACCTGGAGGCTGACGCCGTCGTCAGAGCGGCGATGGCCCACCTCCACGTGGTCTCGGTCCATCCGTTCCGGGACGGCAACGGCCGTGTTTCGCGCATCGTCCAGTCGCTTGTGCTTGCCCGCGAGGGGCTTGCGGCACCCGAGTTCTTCTCGATCGAGGAGTACCTCGGCAGCCACACCCAGGAGTACTACGCCGCGCTGCGCGAGGCGCAGGGGGGGAGCTATCAACCGGACCGCGACGCCAGTGGGTGGGTCTCGTTCTGCGTCGTCGCCCACCTCGCCCAGGCGCGACAGCGCCTGGCGCAGATCAAGGAGGCCGCTGCGCGTTGGGCCGCGCTGGAAGGACTGGTCGAAGCCCGCAACTGGCCGGACCGGCTGATCATCGCGCTCGAGCAGAGCCTCGTCGGCGGAACCGATCGCAGCCGGTATGGCGAGGAGGCCGACGTGTCGCCGGCCACCGCGAGCGCCGACTTCAGGCGCTTGCTCGACGCGCGGCTGGTCGAGCAACGCGGACGCGGCAGGAACATCAGGTATCTCGCCGGTGAGCCCCTGCGCGAGATGCTCGGGGCCCATATGGGCGAGAAGGGCTGAAGCGGGGACCTACGCGGCGGACGGGCGGACGCGCCGTCCGAGCAGGAGGTAGGTGGTCATCGGTCCCTTGCCCTTGACCTCGATCGTTCCTCGCCGGCGCAGCTCGTAGCGGCCGCGCAGCCGCTCGTAGGCGCGCTCGGTGACTTGGATTGCGCCGGGGAGGCCGTGGGACTCCATCCGGCTCGCCGTGTTCACCGTGTCGCCCCAGAGGTCGTAGGTGAACTTGGCGCGGCCGATCACTCCGGCCACCACGGGGCCGGTGTCGATGCCGATTCGCACTTCGAGCGGCACCTCGCTCTCCTCTGCGCACTGTTCCGTCACGGCTCCCATTTCGAGGGCCATGTCGGCGATCGCCTCGGCGTGGTCCTCACGGGGGACGGGAATGCCGCCGGCGACCATGTAGGCGTCGCCGATCGTCTTGATCTTCTCGACCCCGTGGCGGTCGGCGAGCTCGTCCCAGCCGGCGAAGACCCGGTCGAGGAGGACGACAGCCTCCGCCGGCGGGAGGACCTGCGCGAGCGGGGTGAAGCCGACGATGTCCGCGAACAGCACCGTCGCGGCGTCGAAGCCGTCGGCGATCACCTGCTCCGACTCCTTGAGGCGGTTCGCGACCGACGCCGGCAGGACGTTGAGCAGCAGGCTCTCGGACTTCGCCTGCTCGACCGCCAGTTCGGCCAGCGCCCGCTCGCGGGCGCGGACGAAGTACTGCAGCAGCACGTAGGCGGTCGTGCAGACGCCGAGGACGTTGAGCACGAAGAAGGAGACCTGGATGCCGTTGGGGATGTCGGGCGCGCCGGCCGAGAGGGCGGGGTCGATCGCCCCGGAGAACGCGACCAGAGCCGCGAAGGCGACGAACCAGGGGACGGCCTGGCGGGCGCCGACGAACAGCAGGGCGCCGACGGGGCAGGTGAAGGCCCAGAGCGAGACCGCCGAGGAGGCGGCGAAGCCTCCCAGGCTCCACTGCAGGGCGAAGGGCAGCAGCAGGCTCATCAGCAGCTGGCTCGCCCGGAAGAGCCGGTAGCGGCGCGTGCGCGCGAACGTGTAGAGGCTCGCCACCGAAGCGAGCTGATAGACGAGCGGGATCGCCGCCGAGAGCCAGAGCCCGAGGATCGCGTAGGTCCCGACCCAGACGAACGACAGCGTCGCCATCAGGCTCGACGACAGCACCAGCACCGACTTGCGCAGCCGCAGCTCCTCGCTGTCCGACGGCAGGCCGCCGAGGTCGGTAAGCCGCCGCAGCCAGTCGGGCAGCCGGCTCAAGGCTCGCGAATCCTGAAGCCGACGGGCCTCTTTGGTCGCTGAGGAGGGTCGATCAGCTGGCGCAGGGCCTTGAAGATCTGTTCCAACTGCTCGTCATGCTGGTCGAGCCGTGCGGTCATTTCTCTTTCAATCTCCCCTAGTCGCTCTTGAAGAGCGGCATAGGAGCCGGCGACGCGACGAAGCTCGATGAACGTCCGCATGATCTCGATGTTCACTGAGATGGCACGGTCGCTGCGGAGAACACCGGAGAGCATCGCCACGCCTTGCTCGGTGAAGACAAGAGGGCGCTTTCGGCGACCGCCATGTTCGCCACTTGAAATCACAGATTGTGATTTCAAGTCTGCGAACTCCTCGGCGGATAGCTGAAACATGAAACCGCGGGAAAGCGCTTTTCGTTGCGCCGGACCTGTTGAACGAGCGCCCTGGTCTCGACCCCGTAGAGGTCGGCAAGATCCTCGTCCAGCAGGACTTGCCGACCGCGCACCACCAAGATCCGCTTTTCGATCGAGGGAGCCGCGATGAGCTCCAAAGATCCCGTCTCCGCCCTGTCCCTTTGCTCGGCCACATGCCGATGATGACAGATATCGGAACTTATTGTCTACATCGGGGCGCCCGGATTTGAACCGGGGACCTCACCGACCCGAACGGTGCGCGCTACCAGGCTGCGCCACGCCCCGAGAGGGGCGATTATCCCAGAGGCGGGGGGCGGGCGCGGCGAGGGCGGGCGGCCGCTACTTTGGACGGGGAAGCGGTTCCATGCGATGAAGATGGCGCGACGGCTCATTCCGGTCCTGGCTCTGGTGCTGCTGGCGGCGATGCCGGCGGTCGCTCGCGGCTACCTACCGCCGGGCTTCGTCGGCGTCTCGCCGCAGAATCTGGGCACTGCCAAGGACTTCCGGCTGATGCAGGAAGCGGGCGTGCGCAGCGTGCGGCTCCCCCTCTACTGGAGCCAGGTGGAGCCGGAGAACCCCGCCTTCGCCGAGCGCCACTGGGACGCCTTCGACCACGAAGTGAGGCTGGCGGCCGAGCAGGGGATGGAGGTCTTCCCCTTCATCACCGGCTCGCCGAAGTGGGTGACGCCGCTGGGAATCGACCTGCCGGTGGCGAACGCCTGGCAGCGCCGCGCCTGGGCCTCGTTCATCCGCGCCGCGGTCGACCGCTACGGGCCCAACGGCGCCTTCTGGCGCGAAGAAGACGAACTGCCGGCCCACCTGGCGATGTTCCGCTGGGAGATCTGGAACGAGGAGAACATCGTCACCTTCGCGACCCGGCCGGAACCGAAGCGCTTCGCGGTCCTGATCAGGATCGCCGGCCGGATCATCCACAACCGCGCCCCCGGCTCGAAGGCGATCGTCGGCGGTCTCTTCGGGCGGCCGCTGCAGATCCCGCCCAACATCGCCTCCGGCGACTTCCTCTCACGCCTCTACCGGGCACGGCGCGTGAAGCCGTACTTCGACGGCGTCGCCCTGCACCCCTACGTCGCCGAAGCCCGGGCGATGGGGGCGCAGCTGCAGAACCTGCGGCGGATCATGCGCGTCCACCACGACGGTCACACGCCGCTCTACGTGACCGAGCTCGGCTGGGGCTCAGAGGACGGCCCGACCCGCTGGCAGCGTGGCCTCTACGGCCAGGCCGAACAGCTCGACCGGGCGCTGGCGATGCTCTCGGCCAATCGCGAACGCTGGGGCGTGCGCGGGGTCTGGTGGTTCACCTGGTCCGACGAGGGCGGCAGCTGCGTCTTCTGCCACTCGGCCGGGCTGCTGACGACCAAACGGGAAGCCAAGCCCGCCTGGTACCGGTTCAACGAATGGACCGGCGGCGACCCCGACGTGGTGCCTCGCGCGGGCGACGGGAATGGTTAGGCTCCGACTCGAACTTCAATCGAGACAAGGAGCAACCGATGGCTTTCTCCGTACCTGACCTGCCGTACGCATACGACGCGCTCGAGCCTCACATCGACGAGGAAACGATGCGCATCCACCACGACAAGCACCACCAGGCCTACGTCGACAAAGCCAACGCCGCCCTCGAAGGCACCGAGTGGGCCGACCGCGACGTCGAGGACGTGCTCCGCAATCTCTCGGCGCTGCCGGGCGACAAGCAGGCCGCGGTCCGCAACAACGCCGGCGGCCACTACAACCACTCCCTCTTCTGGCAGATGATGGGCCCCGACGGCGGCGGCGCCCCGAGCGGCGACCTCGCCGCGGCGATCGACGAGACCTTCGGCTCCTTCGGCTCCTTCAAGGAGGAGTTCAAAAACGCCGGCATCGCCCGCTTCGGCTCCGGCTGGGCCTGGCTGGTCAAGGACTCATCCGGCCTCGCCGTGGTCTCGACCCCGAACCAGGACTCGCCGATCTCCGACGGCGCCACGCCGCTGCTCGGCGCCGACGTCTGGGAGCACGCCTACTACCTGAAGTACCAGAACAAGCGCCCGGAATACCTCGACGCCTTCTGGAACGTCGTCAACTGGGACTACGTCGCCGAGAGGTTCGCCTCGTAGTCCTGCTGCTCTGAGGCTGCGGGAATCTCGCTCATTGCGTGCTCGGCGAGGGCGGTGATCGTCAGGCTGGGGTTGACGCCGACGTTCGCCGGCACCGCCGAGCCGTCGCAGACGAGCAGGTTCTCGTAGCCGAAGACGCGCTGGCGGGCGTCGACCACCCCGTCCTCGGGGCCGTGGCCGATCACCGCGCCGCCGAGGATGTGGGCGGTGGTGGGGATGTTCATCAGCGCCTCCATCACCGAGCTCTGGGCGACGCCGCCGGTGCGCTCGGCCAGCCATTCGGCGGCGTCGTTGGCGACCGGGATGAAGGTCGGGTTCGGTTTCTCCGGGTCCTGCTCGGTTTGTAGCCAGACGTTGCCCGAGCGTTTCAGCTTCGGTCGCAGGGCGATCGCGTTGTCGAGCGTCTGCATCACCAGGAGGATGATCGTGCGCCGCGACCAGCCCTTCGGCCACAGCACCTTGGCGAAGCGGAGCGGGTGGCGGAGGATCTGCGCGAGCAGCTTCAGCGGCCGGGTGACCCTGGTGCCGTCGCCGACCAGCAGCGTGTAGAGGAGGCTCATCGAGTCGCCGTCCTTGCCGTAGCTGACGGTCTCGATGTGGGTGTCGGCGTCGGGGTAGATGCTGCCGCTGATCGCGACTCGCTTGGTCAGGTCGTCGGGGTAGTCCTCGGGGACGGTGACCGCGAGGATCATCTCGCTGTTGGTGCGGACCAGCTCGCCGAGACGGGCGGAGATCTTCGGAAGGGCGCCGCCCAGCCGGCAGCGCTGCAGCAGCTTGTTGGTGCCGAGGGCGCCGGCGGCGACGACGACGCCGCGGGCGGTGACGGTGCGGCGGCCGCGGCCGGGGAGGACCCCGGAGCGCTCGCTGGTGATCGCGTAGCCGTCTGAGCCGTCGGCGGCGCCGAGCGGGCGGACCTCGGTGACGGTGCGGTCCGGGGTCACCTCGACCCCGCGCTGCTCGGCCAGCCAGAGGTAATTCTTGACCAGGGTGTTCTTGGCGCCGTGGGGGCAGCCGACCATGCAGCGCCCGCAGAGGCTGCAGCCGGTCCGGTCCGGTCCCTCGCCGCCGAAGAAGGGGTCGGGGACGGTCTTGCCGGGCTCCTCGCCGAAGAAGATCCCGACCGGGGTCTTCTGGTAGGTGTCGCCGACCCCGATCGCTTCCCCGTACTCGCGCAGGAGGTCGTCGGCGGCATCGTCGGTCTGCACCTGGACCACGCCGAGCATCCGCTGCGCTTCGGCATAGTGGGGGGCGAGCTCCCGCTCCCAGTCGGCGAGGTCGGCCCACTGCGGATCCTTGAAGAACTTCGAGGGGGGGACGTAGAGCGTGTTGGCGTAGCCGAGGCTGCCGCCGCCGACGCCGCAGCCGCTGACCACCGAGACGTCCTTGAAGGTGGTGAGGCGGAAGATGCCGCGCAGGCCGATCCGCGGCGCCCAGAAGTAGCGCTTGACGTCCCAGGTCGACTTCGGGAAGTCCTTGTCGCCGAAGCGCTTGCCGCACTCCAGGACGCCGACCTTGTAGCCCTTTTCGGCCAGGCGCAGGGCTGAGACCGACCCCCCGAACCCGGAGCCGATCACCAACCAGTCGTAGTCGTACTGGCTCATTAGCCAGTCAGCCTACCGGCCCGCTCAGGCCTCGCCGGGCTCGAGCGGGCGGAAGTCGGTGGTGCGGGCGCCGCAGACCGGGCAGAACCAGTCCTTGGGGATGTCCTCGAAGGCGGTTCCGGGCGGGATGCCGCCGTCTGGATCGCCGACCGAGGGGTCGTAGATGAACCCACAGCTCTCGCAGATCCAGAGGGTTATGTCTTTGGTCTCCGTCGTCATGACCTAAATGTTAGAGACCGGCTTATTTGCCGAAGCTGACCTGCGGGGTGGCGCGGTCGGCTTCGTCGATCTCGAAGAACTCGCGCGCGGTGAAGCCGCCCTGGTTGGCGATGATCGAGCCCGGGAACTGCTGGATGTCCGTGTTGTAGGACTGG
This sequence comes from Solirubrobacterales bacterium, assembly GCA_035318125.1. GTDB lineage: Bacteria > Actinomycetota > Thermoleophilia > Solirubrobacterales > 70-9 > VAYN01. Next base: position 10,050 of record DATHFL010000175.1, read on the forward strand.
ACGTTGGAGTTGTAGATCCGGCGCGAGGCCTGGATTTCGTCCTCCAGCTCGGAGAGGTTGCGGCTCAGCTGCTGGAAGTTCTCGGTCGCCCGCAGGGTCGGGTAGTTCTCGGCCACCGCTTTCACGTCGGCCAGCGCCTGGGTCAACTGCTGCTCGGCTTTGGCGGTCTCTTCGACCCCCTGCGCCTGCATCGCCGCGGCTCGTGCCTGGGTCGTTTTCTCGAAGGTCGCCTGCTCGTGCTCGGCGTAGCCTTTGACCGTCTCGACGAGGTTGGGGACGAGGTCGTGGCGGCGTTTGAGCTGGACGTCGATCCCGCTCCAGGACTCGTCGACGCGGTTGCGCGCGGCGATGATCGAGTTGCGCTTCGCGATGTAGTAGATGACCGCGAGGATCAGGATCGCGACGACGACGATGATGGCGATGGTCATGTGGGCTCCTGTTGTAGGACCGGGCTTGGCCGCATCCTAACGCCGTAGGATCGCGGCGTGGGCGCGAAGCAGGAAGCGCAGGACTGGGCCGAGACGGTGCGGCGCTACGGCGAGCGCAACGGGTTGACCTACGAGCCGGTGGGCGGGATCAATCCCAAAGACGGGCCGGTGGCGCTCTGCGTCGGCGGCGTCAACCGGCTGACCGGGCAGCTGAGCGAGGGCTTCTGGGGTTCCTCCTGCGACGCCGACGAAAGGGAGGTCGGCGGGCTCTTCGGCAAGGCGGCGCTGCCGACCGCGATCCTCGCCAAGGCCCACATGCCCGACCTGGCCCAGGTCGTGCCCGCCTTCAACGTCGAGTCGATCGAGGGGCACGAGGTCGTCACCCAGCGCTTCTCGCGCAAGGTCGAGTTCGAGTCGATCGACTTCAACAGGCGCTTCCTGGCGACGGTGCCGAAGGAGTACGACCCGGTCCAGCTGCGACAGCTCTTCAGCCCCGGCTTCCTCGGCTGGGTGACGACGATCTCCGGCGAGATCGATTTCGGCGTCAACGACCGCCAGCTCTGGTTCCTCTGGCGGATGGGAGAGCGCAGCGAGGCGGAGCTGAAGACGGCGCTGAAGAATGCCGGCCAGCTGTTCGGGCGGCTGCAGGGGGAGATGGACGAGAGCGGCATCCACACCTACCCACCCGGCCCCTGGCACGCCGGCCTGGAGCCGTTCCCCTCCGAATGAACTGCATCAACTTTTACTTCTGCTGGAGGTAAAAGTTGATGCAGTTCGGAATCTAGGCCGGGTAGTCGGGGTCGCCGGGGAGGACGACGCGGGGTTCGGCGCCGTCGTCGGCGATCACCTTCGGCAGGATCGGTTCGAGGGTGCGCTCGCGGTAGGCGGCCAGCGCCTCGTCGGAGGTGCGGAACTCGGCCAGCCAGGTGAGCTGGGTGCGGGTGGGGAAGGAGAGGACGAGCTCGCCGGCCTCCTGGGCCTCCAGCGCCGACTGCGGCTGGAACCAGCGCGCCTCGGTCGTCTCGACCCCGTCGGGCTGGGGCGGCGTGTGCGCGGGGGCGAGGGCGAGGAAGAACCAGGCGTCGAAGCGGGTGGCGACCACCTCCGGGGTGATCCAGCGGGTGAAGGGGACGAGCTCCTCGCCCGCCGGCAGCTCGATCCCGGCCTCCTCGGCGAGCTCGCGCATCGCGCAGGCGCGCAGGCCCGCCTCCTCGACGCCGTCGGTGTCGTCGAGGGAGCCGCCGGGGAAGACCCAGACGCCGGGCATGAACCGCGCCTCCTCGCTGCGCTTCAGCAGCAGCACCTCGAGCGCGCGCTGGGAGTGCTTGCCGCCGCGTCGCAGCAGCACGATCGAGGCCGCCGCCCGGGGCGTCGACGGCGGCCCGAAGTTCGGCATCTCCGCCGGCCCGCGTCGCCTCTCCTCCATCGCCGCAGGGTACCCCGGCCAGGGCGTGTCTGAGTTAACCCCACGCATGCGGTGGGAAAACTCAGACACGTCTGGAGTCAGCTGAGGATGCGGCGGCGCTCGCGGCGGACCCAGGCGCGGTGGGTGAGCCAGGCGAGGAGGGCGATCAAGGCGATCGGCCCGACGATCGCCAGGGCGACGACGGTCACCGCGGCGGCGACGGCGAGGACGCGGCCGGCGTTGCCGAGCGCGTCGTCGACGCCCCAGGTGCCGCCGCCGGAGGAGCCTTCGGCGGCGCCGGTCTCGATCCGCAGGGAGACGCGGGAGAGGTCGGCGCGGCGCTCCAGACGCTGGAGCTGGGCGCGCAGGGCGGAGCGGTGCCGCCGCTCCTGGCGCAGCTCCGCTTCGACGGCTTCGCGCTCGGATTCGGTTTCCGCCTCCTGGAGCTGGGCGAGCAGGCTGTCGATCCGCGCCTTCGACTCCTGCAGCAGCTCGCCGGTGGTGACGGTCGGGGCGGTGATGTCGGCGGTCGCCTCGCGGCG
>DATHFL010000176.1:0-3474 GCA_035318125.1 Solirubrobacterales bacterium
GTGCGAACGGCGGTCGCCGGCGAGCCGGGCCGCGGGTGCTCGCGCTGGAGTGGCTCGACCCGCCGTTCCTCGGCGGCCACTGGGTCCCGGAGATGGTCACGATCGCCGGCGGCGAGGACGTCGCCGGCTCGCCCGGCCAGAAGTCGCCGCAGGTCGAGTGGGAGGAGCTGGCGGGCCTGGGGCCGGAGGTGATCGTGGCGATGCCCTGCGGCTGGTACCTCGACGACTCGCTCGCGCAGGCGCGGCAGCACCGCGACCGGCTCGAGCCGCTCGGGGCCAAGCGCGTCTTCGCCGTCGACGCCGCCTCGACCTTCTCGCGCCCTGGCCCGCGCCTGGTCGACGGGGTCGAGCTGCTCGGCCATCTCTTCCACCCCGAGCGGGTGGAGCCGCCGCCGGGAATCGGCTTCGCCGAGGTCGCGGCTCAGAGCTCGCGCTCGTAGTAGAGCATCGCCGCGCCGTCCGGGCCTTCCTCGTTGGTGAAGCCGAGTTTGCGATAGAGGCTGCGGGCGGCGACGTCGCTCTCGGCCGTGTTCAGCTCGACCCAGGCGGCACCCTCCTCCCGGCAGCGCTCGATCGCCGCCTCCAGCAGCGCTTCGCCGATCCCCTCGCCGCGGCGCGCGGGGACGACGTAGAACTCCTGCAGGTATGCCTCGCGCTTCTCGGTCCAGACCGAAGAGCGGAAGCGCAGCAGCGCCAGCCCCAGCGGCGGCTCTCCCGCCAAGAGGACGGTCATCTCGCCGGCGCCGAGCATCCGCTCGGCGTGCCGGGTCAGCTCCTCGACCCCCGGCGTCTCGGCCTCGAACTCGAGGTTGAAGTCGTGCAGGAGGCGAGCGATCGCCGCGGCGTCCTCGACGGCCGCCTCCCGAATCGGTATCTCTGACCTCTCCATGTCCCCAGTCTCCCTCCCCGACGAAGTCCGCGCCGCCTGCGCCTGGGTTGCCGGGAGGGCGCAGCGGGTGCGGATCGACGAGGAAGCGATCGAGGCGTACGCGGAAGGGCTGCCGCATGAATCGAGCGGAGAGAGCGCAGCAGAGTCCCGGCGCGACCCCGAAGCCGCCGCTGCCTTCGCGATCTGCATGAACGCGATCAACTTCGGCTCCGGCTGGTGGCCGACGGTGCGCAAGCGACCGGGTCACAGCGGTTACGCGACGATGGCGGCGGGAGTCGAGGAGCGCTTCGACGCCGACGGACCCTGGAGTCCCGAGGAGCTGGTGGCGATGGACGCAGCCACGATCGCCGCGACCCTCGACCAAGATCCGGAGCACCCGCTGATGTCGCAGTTCGCGGCGGCGCTGCGCGATGTCGGCGCCCACGTCCAGCAAGACCACGGCGGCCGCTTTCTCGGCGTCGCCGAAGCCGCCGACTCGATCCCCAACCTGGCCGGCGCCTTCGCCACCTGGGAGTCCTTCGCCGATACCTCTCGCTACGAGGAGCGCAAGATCCCCTTCTTCAAGCGCGCCCAGCTCGCGGCCGCCGACCTCCACCGCGCCGGCGTCGCCGACCTGCCCGGCCTCGACCGGCTCACCGCCTTCGCCGACAACCTCGTCCCCCACGTCCTCCGCGTCGACGGCATCCTCCACCTCGACCCCGAGCTGACCGCGCGCATCGAAGCCGGCGACCTCCTCGCCCACGGCTCACCCGAGGAGGTCGAGCTGCGCGCCTGCGCCGTCCAAGCCGTCGAGCTCCTCGCCACCACCCTCACCTCCGCCGAGATCGACAGCGCCCTCTGGAACCGCGGCCGCGCCCCCCGCTACAAGTCCCTCCCCCGCCCCCGCTCGCGCAATACGGCGTATTGATTGGAAAAACAGATGTGCATCTTTGTGCATAACCGTGTAAATTCGTCGCATGGCCACTCCGGCACGACGAGTGAACGTGACCCTCGACGAGGAGCACGCGCAGAAACTTGCTCACCTTGCAGCCAAGACGCATCTTCAGGAGGGGACGCTAGCCCGCTCGCTCCTTTCCAGCGCCCTAGATCAAGCCGATCCGAACCCCGCGAGAGTCACGGAGATCCTGGAATCGATTCCAGAGAGCCGGGAGCGTGTGCAGCAGGGGCTCGCGGAGGCGCGGCGCGGCGAAGGAACTCCGCTCGACGAGCTTGCCTGAGTGGCGCGCATCATCGTCATGCCGCAGGCGCAGCGGGACGTCGACGCTGCGATTGGAGCGCTCGAGCTTCCCGCCGACAGCTGGCTTCGAATCGCTCGCTCCCTGCGGGTCCTCGAAACCTTTCCGCTCTCCGGTCCTCGACTTGAAGGCAAATTCGCTCCGAACCGGTTCCTGCTCGGTCCTTGGTCCTGGATGATCCTGGTGTACCGCTACGACCAGGCATCTGACCAAGTCTTCCTCCTCGCGGTGTTCGACGCCCGCTCTTCGGGCTCGCCTCTGACTCCCTAGAACTCGTAGGAGCGCGCTTGTTTGTGGCGCTCTACGGCGAGCTCTACGAGGCGGTCGCAGAGGTCTGGGTAGCCGATCCCGGTCGCCTCGAAGAGCTTGGCGTAGACGCTGGTGTCGGTGAAGCCGGGCATCGTGTTGATCTCGTTGACGAGGACGGAGCCGTCGGGCTCGACGAAGAAGTCGCAGCGGGCGAGGCCGGAGCAGCCGGCGAGCTGGAATACCGAGACGGCGAGCGCGCGGACGCGCTCGATCTCCTCTTCGCCGATCGGGGCGGGGACGCGCAGCTCCATTCCGCCCTCGGTGTACTTGGCCTCGAAGTCGTACCAGGCCCCCTGGGAGACGATCTCGCCCGGCAGCGAGGCCTGCGGCTCGGCGTTGCCGAGGACCGAGCACTCGACCTCGCGGCCGGCGGCCGAGGCCTCGACGATCACCCGCGGGTCGTGGCGCAGCGCCAGCTCGACCGCGGCATCGAGCTCGGCGAGGTCGGCGACGCGGGTGATGCCGACACTGGAGCCCATGCGCGAGGGCTTGACCCAGAGCGGCAGCCCCATCTGCTCGCAGCGGCCCCACCAGTCGCTGCCTTCGACCGCGGTGAACTCCACCTGCGGCACCCCGTGGGCCGCAAACAGCCGCTTCAGGGTCAGCTTGTCCATGCAGATCGCCGAGGCGAGCACGTCGGAGCCGACGTAGGGAACGTCGAGCCACTCCAGCAGGCCCTGGACGCTGCCGTCCTCGCCGAAGGCGCCGTGCAGGGCCGGGAAGACCGCCTCGGCGCCGAGCAACCCGCCGCCCGGCACCAGCTCGACCGAGCCCCCGGCCGCGCTCCAACCGCCGTCGCGGGCGATCGTCACCTCGACCGCCTCGTGGCCCGCCTCGCGCAGCCCCCGCGCCACCGCCGCGCCCGAGCGCAGCGAGACGTCGTGCTCGGAGGAGCACCCCCCGGAGAGGACGGCGACCCTCATTCCGTTTCGCCTTCTTCTGCGGCCGGCGCCGCCTTGCCGACGACGATCGTCACCGACGCGCCCGGTTCCAGTTCGGTCCCCGGCGGCGGGAACTGGTCGATGACGCGGCCGACCTGGC
>DATHFL010000177.1:0-7209 GCA_035318125.1 Solirubrobacterales bacterium
TGATCTTGGCGCCGCGGTCGTGCCCGTCGAGCCCGGGCTTGGCGACGACGACGCGGATCTTGCGTGCGGTTGCAGCCTCCATCCGGCCCGGAACCCTACCGCTCCGCCCCCCTCGGGCGAACTGCATCAACTTCTACACCCAGTAGAAGTACAAGTTGATGCAGTTCGGTTAGGCGCGGGGACGTAGTCGACGCGGCGGTGGGACGCGCCGCCGGGCGGCCACCCGACGGGCTCCGACGCCCGCCATCGTCGCCAGGAGAGTGACCACGAGGGCGACCAGGCGGCGGCCGAGGCGCTCGAAGCGCAGGACCTGCCAGCTCTCCTCTCGCGCGATCGCGGCCAGCGGCGGGTCGGGGTTGACGGCAACCGGGTTGCCGACGGCGCGCAGCATCGGCAGGTCGGAGAGCGAGTCGGAGTAGGCGTAGGACTCGGCCAGCTCGATCCCGTGGGCGGCGGCGAATTCCTCCATCGCCTCGACCTTCCCCGGCCCGTAGACGAAGGGGCCGTCGAGGCGGCCGGTGAAGTTGCCGTCGCCGTCGACCTCGTAGCGGGTGCCGATCCCCCCCTCCATCCCCAGCACGTGGGCGAGCAGGCCGACGACGTCGTTGCCGGCGGCGCTGACGATGAAGGTCGGCCGCCCCGCGTCCTGGTGGGCGTAGACCTCCTCCAGCATCTGCGGGAAGACCCGCGGCAGGATCGCCGCCATCACTTCCGGCCCCATCCGCTCGATCGTCCTCGCCGAGACACCGGTTATCAGCTCGCGCGCCACCTTCAGCACCTCGGCGGTGCGGGAGTCGGTGGTGCCGCGCAGGCGGTAGCGCAGGTGCTCGAACCCCCAGCTGGCGAGCAGGCGGCGCCCGACGATCCCCTGTTTGGCGGCGATGCGGGCGAACTGCATCCCGCTCGACCCCGCCATCAGGGTCTTGTCGAGATCGAAAAAAGCGGCAGCCCGTGGCAACTGATCGCTCACGGGCTGCACGCTCCAGCTACTTAGGCCCCGTTGACCTCGACGACGATCGCGTCGCCCTGGCCGCCGCCGGAGCAGATCGCGGCGACGCCGAGGCCGCCGCCGCGGCGGCGCAGCTCGTGGACGAGGGCGCCGACGATGCGCGCGCCGGAGGCGCCGATCGGGTGGCCGAGGGCGATCGCGCCGCCGTTGACGTTGACCTTCTCCTCGTCGACGCCGAGCATCCGCACCGAGTTGAGGGCGACCGAGGCGAAGGCCTCGTTGATCTCCCAGAGGTCGACGTCCCCGGGGGACTTGCCGATCTTCTCCAGCGCCTGCTTGGCGGCGTTGGCCGGGGTTTTCGCCAGGTAGGGGAAGTCGTCGGCGACGGTGCCATAGGAGACGATCCGCGCCAGCGGCGTCTTGCCTTCCCTCTCCGCCCACTCCTCGGAGGCGACGACGATCGCGCCGGCGCCGTCGTTGACGCCGGGGGCGTTGCCGGCGGTGTGGGTGGCGTCGGGGCCGCCGATCGCCTTCAGGCCGGCCAGCGTCTCCAGGGTGGTGCCGGGGCGGATCGCCTCGTCGGCCTCGACCGTCGTCTCGCCCTTGCGGGACTTGACGGTGACGCCGGCGATCTCCTCGGCGAGGCGGCCGGCGTCGGTCGCCTCGGCGGCGAGCCGATGCGAGCGCTCAGCCAAGCGGTCCATGTCGACGCGGGTGATCTCGAGCTCGTTGGAGACCTCGCTCGCCTCGTTGATCATCTGCTTTTCGGTGAAAGGGTTGGTGAGGCCGTCGTGGGTCATCGCGTCAAGCGCCTGCACGTCGCCCATCCGGAAGCCGAAGCGGGCGTTCGGCAGCAGGTAGGGCGCCTGGCTCATCGACTCCATGCCGCCGGTGACGGCGACGTCGGTGTCGCCGGCGCGGATCGCCAGGTCGGCGAGGCCGAGCGAGCGCATGCCCGAGGCGCAGACCTTGTTGATCGTCTCGGAGGGGACCTCCTTGGGGATGCCGCCCTTGATCTGGGCCTGGCGCGAGGGGATCTGACCCTGGCCGGCCTGCAGGACCTGGCCGAAGACGACCTGCTCGACCTGCTCGGGGGCGACGCCGGAGCGCTCCAGCGCGGCCTCGATCACGTGGCCGCCGAGGTCGGTGGCGTCGAGGGACGAGAGGCTGCCGCCCATCTTTCCGAAGGGGGTGCGGGCGGTACCGAGGATGACTGAGCTGGGCATCTACTGCCTTTCCTTTCCGATTGCGAGCGGCCTGGGTCCCTGAATCCCAGGTCCGACGGGTGAAGATACCGACAGGTGGCCATAGACTCGCGGCCGATGAAGGTCGAGCTGAAGCAGGGCGGGCTGACGGAGGCGGGGGCGGAGCTGCTCGCCGTGGGGCTGTTCGAGGGCGGCAAGCTGCCGGCGCCGGTCGCCGCGGCGCGGGGTGCGGACGCGGCCAGGGACGGCTTCAAGAAGCTCGCGCTCCTGCGCCCGGACGACCTCCCGCCGGTGCTGGTGGTCGGGCTCGGCAAGCGCGAGGAGCTCGACGCCGAGCGGCTGCGCGTCGCCGCCGCGCTCGCCGCCAAGGAGGCGGGACGGCTGCAGGCGCGCTCGTTGGCCTGGGCGCCGCCGGAGGGCGACGACGCCTCCGTCGCGGCCGAGGCTTTGGTGACGGGGACGATCCTCGCCAGCTACCGCTTCGACCGCTTCAAGTCCGGCGACGGCGACGACGCGCCGCGGCTGGAAGCGCTGACGCTGCTGGGACCGGCCGAGCTGGCGCCGGCGGTGGAGGCGGCGCGCGTCGCCGCCGAGGCGGCGAACCGGGCCCGCGACCTGCAGAGCACGCCGGCCAACGTCGCCACCCCCACCTTCCTCGCCGAGCGAGCCGAAGAGATCGCCGCCGGCTCCGACTCCCTCAGCATCGAGGTTCTGGGGCGGGCGCAGCTCGAGGAGAAGGGAATGGGCGGCCTGCTCGCGGTCAGCCAGGGCGGTCCCCAGGAGCCGCAGCTGATCGTCCTGCGCTACGCCGGCGGCGGGGACGGCACCCTCGGCTTCGTCGGCAAGGGCGTCACCTTCGACACCGGCGGCATCTCGCTGAAGCCCGGCGCCGGCATGCAGGAGATGAAGATGGACATGTCGGGCGCGGCGGCGGTGCTGGAGGCGGTCGGGGCGATCGCCGAGCTGCAGCTGCCGCTCGACCTCCTCGCCGTCGTCCCCTCGACCGAGAACATGCCCTCCGGCACCGCGGTCAAGCCCGGTGACGTGATCACCCAATACAACGGCAAGACGGTCGAGGTCAACAACACCGACGCCGAGGGGCGGCTGATCCTCGCCGACGCGCTCGCCTACGCGGTCGAGCTCGGGGCCGAGCGGATCGTCGACCTCGCCACCCTGACCGGAGCGGTGACGATCGCCCTCGGCTCGACCTACGCCGCGGTGATCTCCAACGATGACGCGCTCGCCGACGAGGTGATCCGCGCCGGAGCCGCGAGCGGCGAGCTGACCTGGCGCCTGCCCCTGCACCCCGAGTTCAAGGAGCTGATGAAGGGGACGGTCGCCGACCTCTCCAACCTGGCGAAGAAGCGCAAGGCGGGGACGATCACCGCCGCCTCCTTCCTCGAGGAGTTCGTCGACGGGACGCCGTGGGCGCACGTCGACATAGCCGGCACCGCCTGGGACGTCGGCCGCGAGTACACCGGCAACGACGCCAGCGGCTTCGGCGTGCGGCTGCTGGTCGAGCTCGCCCGTCATCAGGCTTCCTAGCCTTCTCCCAGGATCATGCAGGTGGCGACGCCGTGGGCGAGCAGCTTGCCGCTGTCGGCGGCGGTCAGCGTCGCCTCCGAGGTGGCCTGCTTGCGGCCGCGATAGAGGACGCTCGCCTCGCAGAGCACCCGGCCGGTGTCGCGGGTGATCGGCCGCACGAACTTCGCCTCCAGCCCGAGCGAGGTGTAGGCGACCCCGGCGGGGAGCGTGGTGTGGACGGCGCAGCCGAGGGCGGAGTCGAGCAGCGTCGCCGCGTAGCCGCCGTGGACGACGCCGATCGGGTTGTAGTGCTCCTCGCCGGGTTCGCCCTCGAAGACCACCCTCCCCTCCTCCAGCTCGACCGGCCGCAGCCGCATCGTCACCGCGATCGGGGGCGGCGGCACCTGGCCGGTGACCACCGCGGTCATGTACTCCATCCCGGTCATCGTCGCCCCGGCGGCCGCGGTCGCCACCGGGTCCTGCCAGACCAGGGTGCGGCTGCGCGAGCCCTCGGGGTCGGTGGCGGCGAAGGCCTCGGCGACGTCCGCCGCCGTCCCCTCCGGGGCGACGACCATCCCGTCCTCGCTCACCGGATCCCCGGCCTCTGCAGGTCGTCGGCGGTGCGCCGCGGCTGCTGCGGTTGCGCCGGGTAGTGCAGGTCGGCGCTGATCTCGGCCTCGCTGATCGCGATCAACGGCCGCTTTTGCCGATGCTGGTGCCTGTGTCTTGGGATCAGCCTCATGGTTCCCTCCGATCGGCTGGTTGGCTTGGTTGCATCAAGCAACTGATCTACGGACCGACCCTAACCGAGCGAGTTGCTTGATGCAACCAAGTGTGCAAACATCACACTCGTGCTGCGTCGCGACTACCCCGGCCTCGATTGCTCGGTGGCCAAGGCCCTCGAGGTGATCGGCGAGCGCTGGTCGCTTTTGATCGTCCGCGCGGTGATGCATGGCAACCGCCGCTTCGGCGAGATGCAGGAGTCCCTCGGGATCGCCCGCAACGTCCTCTCCGCCCGCCTCCAGCGCCTGGTCGACGAGGACATCCTCGAACGGCGCGCCTACCAGGAAAACCCGCCCCGCTACGAATACTTCCTGACCGAGAAGGGCCTCGACCTCTGGCCCGCCCTGATCGCCCTCCTTAACTGGGGCGACCGCTACTCCCCCGACCCCGACGGCCCGCGGCGGCTGATCGTCCACAAGGAGTGCGGCGGACGCGTCGACGACCGCGGCATCTGCGAGGCCTGCGGCCAGGTCCTCCACGCCCGTGACGCCATTCAGGTTCCGGGGCCGGGCGCGGACAAGACGGCCGTGGTCAGGGAAGCAGTCTGAGCGCTAGCTTTCACTCCGGAAACTTGAACGGGTGAGGAGGAGCGGGATGGCGACGGCGGCTGGGCTTCAGGTCAAGGACAAGGTCTTTATCGGCGGCGAGTGGGTTGAGCCGAATGGCGGCGATCCGATTGAGGTGGTGAACGCGACCACCGAGGAGGTGATGGGGACGATCCCCGCCTGCTCGCCGGAAGACGCGGACCGGGCCGTCGCCGCCGCCCGCGGGGCCTTCGAGGGCTGGGCCGCGACGCCGCGCGAGGAGCGCGCCGGGTACCTGGAGGCGATCGCCGCGGGGCTGGGCGAGCGGGCCGAGGAGATCGCGGCGACGATCACCCAGGAGCTGGGGATGCCGCTGAAGCTGAGCCAGATCATCCAGGTCGGGCTGCCGACCTCGCAGTTCGCGGCGATGCCGAAGCTGATGGAGGAGGTCGCCTGGGAGGAGGAGATCGGCAACTCCAGGGTGCTGCGCGAGCCGGTCGGGGTGCTCGGCGCGATCACGCCCTGGAACTACCCGCTGAACCAGATCGCCGCCAAGGTCGCCCCCGCCCTCGCCGCCGGTTGCACGGTCGTCCTCAAGCCGAGCGAGGTGACGCCGCTGAACGCCTTCCTGCTGGCCGAGGTGATCGAGGCGGCGGGCCTGCCGGCAGGCGTCTTCAACCTCGTCACCGGAACCGGGCCGGTGGTCGGCGAGGCGATCGCCGCTCATCCCGGCGTCGACATGGTCTCCTTCACCGGCTCGACCCGAGCCGGGCGGCGGGTCAGCGAGCTCGCCTCGGCGACGGTGAAGCCGGTGGCGATGGAGCTCGGCGGCAAGTCGCCGAACGTGATCCTCGACGACGCCGACCTCGAGCGGGCCGTCCCCGACGGCGTCGCCAAGTGCTTCCTCAACTCCGGCCAGACCTGCAGCGCCCTGACCCGGATGCTGGTCCCGCGCCAGCGGCTGGCCGAGGCCGAGGAGCTGGCGAAGGCAGCGGCCGAGAGCTTCGCCCCCGGCGACCCCTTCGACGCCTCGACCCGCCTCGGCCCGCTCGTCTCCGAGGTGCAGCGCGAGCGCGTCCGCGGCTACATCCGCAAGGGCGAGGAGGAGGGTGCGCGGCTGATCACCGGCGGCGCCGAGGCGCCGGAGGGACTCGACCGCGGCTTCTTCGTCCGCCCCACCGTCTTCTCGGAGGTCGACGCGGAGATGACGATCGGCCAGGAGGAGATCTTCGGACCGGTGCTGGCGATCCAGCCCTACGAGGGCGAGGACGACGCGGTGCGGATCGCCAACTCGACCGAGTACGGCCTCGCCGGCGGCGTCTGGTCGGCCGACACCGACCGCGCGATCGGGGTCGCGAAGCGCATCCGCACCGGCCAGATCGAGATCAACGGCGGCGCCTTCAACCCCCTCGCCCCGTTCGGCGGCTACGGCCAATCAGGCCACGGCCGCGAGAACGGCCGCTACGGGATCGAGGAGCTGCTGCAGGTCAAGAGCCTGCAGCTGTAGAGCTCAGGGTTCCGGCAAATAGGCGTTGGTGAGGAACGCCGAAGCCGGCAGCTTGCGCTGAATCATCCCCTGCTCGTGCATCCAGTGCACGAGTTCACTTGCCTGGGTGGGGTTCATGTAGGCGCTCCTGGAGAGCAGGGGGAGGGTCGCTTCAAGCTGGACTTCCTTCGCCCTTCGGCCCACTTCGATGTTCGTTTCACCACTGCCTTCGATCGAGTCAAGCGCGCTCTCGCGGTCACCTACCGCAGCGGCGGTGCCACGAGACAGCGCCGACATGAAGCCGCGGATCATCCGAGGGTTCTCGGCCACGCGATCCGGCCGGGCAATCAGCACGAGTTCGTCGTAAAGGGGAATGCCAAGGTCCTGCACTCGGGTGATCACCGGATCCAGCCCCCACGTTTCGAGCACGGCACCCTCCAGGTTCCGGGAGCCACCGAAAATCGCATCGGCGCGACCGCTGACCAGAGCGGGCACCAGGTCGTAACCGACGTTCTTGACCTTTACGTCAGCAAGCGTCAGGCCGCCCTGTGCCAAAGCCACTTCGAGAAAGTCCCTCTGAAAAGGGAGGCCAGGAATCGCGATCGTCTTTCCTTTCAGGTCGGCGATGTCGCTCACCCCAGAATTTCTGAGCCAGATCATCGCCGCGGTCGGCTGCGAGATCAGGCTTCCCAGGGCCACGATGGGAGCGCCCTTTTCCCTGGCCAGCACGACCTGTGG
>DATHFL010000178.1:0-12097 GCA_035318125.1 Solirubrobacterales bacterium
GCGCCGGCTGACGAAGCAGGGGGAGGGGACTGCGGACGGCCTCCCTCAGGCCCCGAAGGGGAGGACGACGGGAAAGCCGCCGTCGGTGATCAAGCCCTCGGACTTCATCGAAGAGCTGACCCATGCCGACCGGCCGCCGGCGCTCCTCCCGCACCACTGGAAGGATGCGGAGAAGAAGAACGAGGTGAAGGAGACGATTCCCTCGGCCCGGGAGGCGGCGACCGGCACCGACGACTTCTCCTCGCTGGCAGGCGGTTTCGAGTTCCTGGCGCCGCTGCGGGTGCTGGTCCACCGGGTCGACCTGGTCGCCCCCGTCGCCGTCCGCGACCTGGTCTCGTTCCCGGACATGGACGACCGGGACCGCGGGCCGGACGAAATGGTCACGACCGAATTCTGAGTTACCCCGCGGCCGCCGCTCGCTCGCGCTCCGCGACCACGACCCGGGCGCCGTGGACCGGGCGGACGGTGATGTTGCGGCGCTGGGCGATCTCGACGCCGTCGCCTGAGTCGCGGAGCTCGCAGGCGGTGAGGAGGGCGCGGAGGACGACTTTCATCTCCAGCATCGCGAAGGAGGCGCCGAGGCAGCGGCGGCGGCCGCCGCCGAAGGGGATCCAGGTGTAGGTGCCCGGCGGCTGATCGAGGAAGCGCTCGGGGCGGAAGGCGTGGGGGTCGGGGTAGATCTCGGGGTCGTGGTGGACCAGGTAGGCGTTGGCGACGAGGGCGCAGCCGGGCTGGTAGGTCCACTCGCCGATCGTGATCTCCTTGGCGACCAGGCGCGGCGCCGCGTTGGGGAGGACCGGGCGGTCGCGGAGGGTCTCCTGGATCGTCGCGGTCAGGTAGGCCTCATCGCCGGCGTCGACCTCGGCGACCAGCCGCTCGAGGACGGCGGGCTCGCGGACCAGGCGCTCGAAGGCCCAGGCGAGGGTCGAGGCGGTCGTCTCGTGGCCGGCGACCAGCAGGGTCATCAGCTCGTCGCGGATCTCCTCTTCGCTCATCGGCGAGCCGTCCTCGTGGGTCGCCTCCAGCAGCATCGCGAGGACGTCGTCGCGCTCGGCCCCCTCGGCTCGGCGCTCGGCGATCAGGGCAAAGATGATCTCGTCGACTTCCCCCTGCATCCGCACGAACTCGGCGATCGGCCCGATCCGTTCGGCGACGCGGGCGACCAGCGAGTCGGGCTTCGGCGGCATCAGGCTGATCGGCCGGTCGCCGAACTCGAGCATCGCCTGCAGCCGTTCCCGCAGCGCGTCGAAGCGGGCGCCGGGGTCGAGGCCGAAGACCGCGCGGAGGATGATCTTCAGGGTCAGGTCCTGCATCCGCGGGTGGAGGGGGAGTGGGACGCCGCGCGGGATCGCCGCTACCTCCGCCGCAGCCACCTCCTCCATCAGCCCGGTCAGGCGCTCCATTCGCTCGCCGTGGAAGGCCGGCAGCATCAGCTTGCGCTGCTCCATGTGTGCGCCTTCGTCGAGCAGGAGCACGGAGTTGCGGCCGACGACCGGTTCCAGCACCTGGGCGCCCTCGCCGGGCCGCAGCACGTCGGGTGGAGCGGTGAAGACCTGTTTCACCTCGTCGGGGTCGGCCAGCATCACGAACGGCGGCGCGACCGGTAGCCGCAGGGTGAACCGCTTGCCGTAACGCTCGCCGCAGCGGCTGAGGAAGGCCAGGGGCCGGGTCCAGAAGCCGACCATCTGCAGCGCCGCCGGCATCGACGGCCCGGGGGGAAGGGCGGAACCTGACCTCATGCTGCCTCCTAGCTTGGGGTGTCTCCCAAACCTAGCCCACCGCGGCCCGGTCGCCGGTCGCGCCGACCACCTTCGCCGCCAGGTGCGCCGGCACTTCCTCGTAGCGCTCGAACTCCATCGTGAAGTCGGCGCGGCCGCCGCTGATCGAGCGCAGGTCGGGGGCGAAGTCGAGGACCTCGGCCATCGGCACCTCGGCGCGGATCTCAGTGATCGAGCCTTTCGCCTCCATCCCGAGGGGGTGGCCGCGGCGGGCGTTGAGGTCGCCGATCACATCGCCGACCACGTCGTCGGGGCAGCTGACGGTGAGCTTGACGATCGGCTCCAGCAGGGCCGGGTCGGCCGCTTCCATCGCCTGCTTGAAGGCCATCGCGCCGGCGATTTTGAAGGCCATCTCCGAGGAGTCGGTGTCGTGGTGTTTGCCGTCGACGAGGCGGACGCGGACGTCCTTGACGGGGTAGCCGGCGACCGTGCCGTGCTGCATCGCCTCGACCACCCCCTTCTCGACCGCGGGGATGAAGCTGCCGGGGATCGCCGCGCCCTTGATCTGGTTGACGAACTCGAGCCCGCCGCCCTCCTCGCCCGGCTCGATCTCGATCGCGCAGTCGGCGAACTGGCCTTTGCCGCCGGTCTGCTTCTTGTGGCGGGCCTGGGCGGCGGCCGGCTGGCGGATCGTCTCCTGGTAGGGGACGCGCGGCGGGTGCAGTTCGATCTCGGCCCCGAAGCGGTCCTTCATCCGCGCCACCAGCACTTCGACGTGGACCTGGGTCAGGCCGGCGATGATCTGCTCGCCGGTCTGGGGGTCGCGGTGGACGTCGAGGGTCGGGTCCTCCTCGCTGAGGCGTCGCACCGCCGTCGCCGCCTTGTCCTCGTCCCCCTTTGACTTCGGCTCGTACGAGAACGCCATCACCGGCGCCGGCAGGTCGAGCGGGCGGAAGGAGAGGTCGCGCTGGGCGTCGCAGAGGACGTCGCCGGCCCGCGTCTCCTTCAGCTTCGCGATCGCGCCGATGTCGCCGGCGCCGAGCTCGGCGACCGGCTTCAGCTCCTTGCCGAGCGGCTGGCCCAGCTGGCCGATCCGCTCCTTCTGGTGGCGGCCGACGTTGACCGCGTGGGAGTCCGAGCGCAGGGTGCCGCTGTAGACGCGGAAGAGGTTGATGCGGCCGGTGTAGGGGTCGGCGGTGGTCTTGAACACGTAGGCGACCAGCGGGCCGTCCTCGTCGGGCGCGACTTCGATCGCCTCGCCGTCGCCATCGAGCGCCCGCAGCGCCCCGCGCATCTTCGGTGAGGGCAGGTCCTCGACCAGGGCGTCGAGCAGCCGGTTGGTGCCGAGGTTCCGGGTCGCGACGCCGCAGGTGACCGGAAACAGGTGCCCCTCGGTGACGCCCCGCTTCAGCGCCGTGACGATCTCCTCGTGGGCGATCTCCTCGCCCTCGAGGTAGCGCTCCATCAGCTCGTCGGAGTTCTCGGCGACCTCGTCCAGCAGCTTTTCGCGGTACTCCTCGGCGACGGGGAGGAGCTCGTCGGGGATCGGCACCCGCTCGGCGCTCCCGCGCCCGCTCCCCTCGTAGACGAAGGCCTCCATGTCGATCAGGTCGATGACTCCACGGACGTCGCGCTCGGAGCCGATCGGGATCTCGGTCGCGACCACGTGCGGCCCGAACGCCGCCTTCAGCGAGTCGAGCGCGGCGAAGAAGTCGGCCCGCTCGCGGTCGAGCATGTTGACGAAGACGAGCCGGGCCAGGCCCTCGGCGTTGGCGCGCTGCCAGAGCCGTTCGGTCTGCACCTCGACCCCGGCGACGCCGTTGACCACAACCACCGCCGAGTCGGCGACCCGCAAAGCCGCCGCCGCGTCGGCGACGAAGCTGGGATCGCCGGGCGTGTCGATCAGGTTGATCTCGCGGTCGGCGTGCTGGAAGCAGGAGAGGCAGGCGTTGATCGAGAGCCCCCGCGCCTGCTCGTCGGGCTCGTGGTCGGAGACCGTCGAGCCGTCCTCGACCTTGCCGAGCCGATTGACCGCTCCCGCCTCGAACAGCATCGCCTCGTGCAGGCTCGTCTTGCCGCAGCCGCGATGACCGATCAACGCGACATTGCGGATGCGGTCTGCAGCCTTGTGAGGCATGAAACGAAGGTACACCCGAGCGCAAGGGCCCGGCCCCTCAAGCGAACTGCATCAAATTTTACCCCTGCTGGGTAGAAAATTTGATGCAGTTCGGGGGGCATGGTCAAAGCCGTCACCTTCGACTTCTGGAACACGATCGCGCGGGTGCCGCCGGGGGCGATGACGACGGCGCGGCAGCGGGCGGTCGCGGTGGCCTGCGAGGAGTGCGAGGTCGAGGTCGAGGCGTCGCGGCTGGCGGCGAGCCTGGAGGAGGTGGGGCAGAGCTGGGAGCGGGCCTGGGCGGCGGGGACCCACCTGCACCCGAGTGAGGGGGCGGCGATGCTGGTGCGGACGCTGGGGATCGAGGGGGCGGCGGGCGATCTGGTTGCCGAGGCGTTCCTGGAAGCCGGCAGGGAGGCGGAGCTGGAGCTGGCGCCGGACATCGGCGCTGCGCTGGAGGCGCTCGGGGAGCGAGGGGTCCGGCTGGGGATCGTCTGCGACGTCGGCTTCACCCGCGGCGAGCTGCTGCGCGAGCTGCTCGAGCGCGAGGGCCTGCTCGGCCACTTCGGCGGTTGGGCGTTCTCCGACGAGGTCGGCCACTACAAGCCCTCGCCGCGGATCTTCGAAGCGGCGTTGGACCAGCTCGCGGCGCGGCCGAGCGAGGCGATGCATGTCGGCGACCTACGCCGCACCGACGTCGTCGGCGCCGCCGCCCTCGGCATGAGGACGGTGCGTTACCGGGGCATGAACGAGGAGCAGGAGGATGGGGAGGAGGCGGACTTCGTGATCGACAGCCATTCCGAGTTGCTTGGGGTGGTTGGTCGCCTCTGGCACCCTCGATGATGAGGCCGCCGCCGTCCTCGCCTACGACGAGGACGCCAAGTCGCGGTCTATCACTTAAAAACATCTAAGTTCTCAACTATCGTTGCGGCAACCTCAGTCCCCCTTATCGAGCGGAGGCCGCAGATGGCGAAGGCGTTCAGTGTCGTTTCCTGGAATTGCGAACACTGGAAGGAAAAAGATCCCCGCAACGCCGACCGGATCGACTTCCTCGCCAAACAGAAAGCGGACGTGATCGCGCTCTACGAGGTCGAGGGGGCGGAGGTCTGGCGCGCGGTCATGGACGGACTGCCGGGCTACTCGTTCTTCATCACCGAAGGGCAGAACACGCAGGAGATCCTGGTCGGGATCGGGCCGGAGGTGACCGGCTTCCTCACCCAGAGGATCGAGTTCCAGAGCCGCGACGCCTTCATGCGACCCGGCGCCTTCCTCACCATCAGGGCCGACGGCACCGACTACTCGATGCTGTTCCTGCACCTGGCGAGCATGCCCGACGCCCGCGGTTTCGGCCTGCGCACCGACATGATCGAGCGCGCCTTCAAGTTCAAGAGGCACCTCGACGAGCTCGTCAAAGGGAAGGCGAACTTCATGTTCCTGGGCGATCTGAACGTGATGGGGCTGGACTACGTCTACGGCAAAGTGGGCGACGACCTCCTCCACGGCCGGGTCAGCGCCGAGAACGAGCTCGCCGCGGTCGCCTACCAAGCCGGCAAGGTGGACATGCGGGTGCTGTCGAAGACGGCCGACTTCACCTGGCACGGCAAGGGGAAGATGCGCAGCAACCTCGACCACGTCGTCGCCAGCGACCAGGTCCAGTTCGAGCAGTTCGGCGGTAAAGACGTCGAGGTCCGCGGCTGGCCCCAGCTCCCCGACGCCGAGCAGGAGAAATGGGTCGAGGACTATTCAGACCACGCGCTCCTCTATTTCGAGGTGAGCGAGGCGTAGCAAGGGGCGCTAGCCACCCTGGATATGCCCCTGCAGCTCTTGCTCGATGTTCTCGGCGGAGCCTTCGCATCGAAGGCGAACGACCTTCGTCGGGACGGAAGGATCCGACAAGACCGGGATGCCCCAGAGCCGTGGGTGGTCCATCAGCTGGCAGTCAATGGGGTTCATCAGGATCGCTTCCGGCGGGATCGGACAGCCCAAGTTGTGGTGATCGATTCCGATCCTGATCGCGATCAGGTTGACGACCTCGAACCGCTTGGTCATTCATTGAGCCCCATGTGACGGAATGCCGACTCATGGGGCTCCAAGGAGCGCGATGGCATCCGCTCGGCGGGCTCCCATTCGCCATCGGCCTCCAGCGCGGCAAGGATCGCCCACATGTATCGAGGGTTTTCCAGCGTCCGAAGATCGAAGGCGACGGTTATCTCTTCGATCTCGTCGACAACTTCGATGGCGAGGTTCACCCCGAACTTCCCCCCGATCTGGCCCGAAATCTCACTGTCGGATTCACGCGCGCGTTTTCGAAGTAGCGGCGCATCTATGAGAATGCGAGCGGCGAGCCGTTCCCTCTGGTCCAGGAAGAGGGCCTTGTAGTCGTCCTTGGACGGAGCGAGACGCCCTTCCCTGTCAAGCTGCCTGCAGTACGGGAAGAAGTCGTCCTTGGAGCCCGATTCGTGGTGCCCGGCGGCAACGAGCCAAACGATGTCCCGCTTGGCTTCGAACCACGTTCCGCCGCGATGGCGCTGGGCCTGGGCGAGAACCCAGATTTCCTTCCCCGAGCTGAGCTGGTTGACGGTCCGCGTGCCCGTCGTTTTGTCTCGGCGCTCCCGGATGAAGGCCCGCACGATGGGATGCTTGGAAACGTCCTCGAGGTTGGCGTCTTTCGCACCGTCCAGGTCCTCGATCAGGCATCGCTTCGTTACCCGCAGCTCTCGATCAGGAAGCACGAGCGACAGGCCAGCAAAGAATTCGTTTTCCTCCCCCTGCGCCGAAGACACGGCAGGGGATGGTACGTGAGCGACCGCCAGGAGAACTGCAATGGGCTTGGAAGGTGCAGCCGCTCTATTGAGCTTGCTGCGCCTGCTCCGCTGCTACCTCGGCGTGGGCCTCCACGTCCTCGGAAAGGAAAGCGGCCAAATCCTTGGTGGTCCCGGTCCTGATGATTTTTGCTGCCTCTTCCATGTCCTTCGCGAAAGCATCCTTGTTTCGTGCCAGAAACTCTTTCCATGCCTTGGCCAGCAGATCGCCTGAGGTCTGCCCTCGCAGGGCTGCGATCTGAGCCACTTCCCGGCTTAAATCCTTGGAGATCCTGACCGTCGTAGTAGAAGCCATTGCTCTCTCCTTAGTCGGTCACGCTGTGCCAGTGTAGACCATGTTTCGGCCGTTTCAAGGTTTCCTTGAGAAGCAATCTCAGTTTGTGGTACCCGAAAAACCCGCTGCCAAGCCGTTTGCGGCTTTTTAGGCAGCCACCGTCCCGAACCAGCGGTCGAGGCGCGCTTCGGTGAAGACGTCGCTGCGGGGGCGCAGCTGGCGGCTGAGGGCGTCGCGGAGGTCCTGGCCCGCCTGCGGGTCGGTGGAGAGGCCGGCGAAGATCGGGCCGGAGGTCTCGGGCTTGGCGAAGCGGGCGAGGTCGAAGGACCACTCGTAGTGCTCGCGGGCGCGTTCGTCGCGCCAGGCCTCGTAGCCGTCGAGGCTCTCGCTCGGGCCGGTGAGTTCGCCGGCGACGTGGAGGGCCTGCTCGATCGCGTCGGAGATGCCCTGCGCGGTCGAGGGGTTCTTGAAGTGGCCGGCGTCGCCGACCAGCGCCCAGCCCGGCCCGTTCCCCCGGCGGAAGAAGCCGCGCAGCATCGTCTCCGGGGCGATGCTGATCGGGGCGACCTGCTCGGCCGTGTCGAGCCAGCCGAGGTCGAACCACTCGTAGCTGCCGAGGCGCTCGACGAAGTGGCGCTGCCGCTGCTCGGCGTCGCCGCGGGTCAGCTCCGGCTCGACCCCGAGGATGAGGATCGAGAGGTCGTCCTCGCAGGGCGTCCAGGCGAGCGACCCGCGCTCGGTGACGTCGATGAAGAAGCGCTCGCTCTTCGGCAGCCCGCGCCAGTAGCCGAACATGAAGGCCATCTCGCCTGCCAGCGGCCGCTGCTTCTCGAGGCCGAGCAGCCTGGCGACGGTCGAGGCGCGGCCGTCGGCGCCGAACACCCAGCGGGCCTCGATCTCCTCGCCGCCCTCCAGCACGACGCCGCGCGCCGGGTCCGCCGCGGTGCCGGCGCCGAGCAGCCCGGTCACGCGCTCGCCGAACCGGGTCTCCGCCCCGGCCGCGACGGCGACCTCCAGCAGCGCCTTGTCGAGTACCGGCCGGGTGATCGCGGCCATCCGCTCGAAGCCGCCGATCGGGGTGAACGGTCCCGCCGCTTCGGCGCCGAGGATGCGGATCGCGTAGTCGACGAGGTTGAGCCGGTGCCCGGCCTCGATCCGCTCCAGTGCCCCCAGCTCCCGCAGCCGGGCGAGCGTGTTGGGGAAGAGGCAGTGGGTCGAGAGCGTGTTCGCCGGCGGCGGCTCGCGGTCGAGCAGGAGGACCGACCAGCCCGCCTCGGCCAGCCGCGTCGCCAGCGGCGAGCCGGCGGCGCGGGCGCCGACGACCACCGCGTCGTAGCTGGCGGCCGTCACGACCGCCTCCCGACCGCGATCAGGTACTCCATCTCGAAGCGCGCGTCGTCGTCGCCGCCGCGGTTCCATTCGCGGCAGAACTCGTCGAGCGCCCGGTCGAACTCCTTCGCCCGCCCCTCGTTCTCGGCGTTCGCCCGGGCGACGATCGTCGGCCCGTAGCGCTGCTTGAAGTGCGCGCCGTAGTCCTCGGGCCGCTCGAAGGCGGTGACCTCGAGGACGCCGCGCTCCAGCCGCTCGAGCTCGACCCGCTCGCCCAGCAGCTCGCGCAGGTGGTCCTCGCCGCCCCACAGCGGCGGCGGCTGCGCCCCGGGCGGCGGCGCCGGCATGAACGGGCCCATGGTGCGGAAGAGGGCGCCGATCATCCCCTCCGGCGTCCAGCTCAGCAGGCTGATCTTGCCGTCGGCGCGGGTGACGCGGACGAGCTCGTCGGCGGCGTCCTGGTGGTGGGGCGCGAACATCACCCCGATCGAGGAGATCACGGTGTCGAAGCTCTCGTCCTCGAAGGGGAGGTCCTCGGCGTCGGCCTCGGCCCACTCCAGCTCGACCCCCGCGGCCTCGGCGCGGGCGCGGCCGGCGTCGAAGAGCTCCGGGGTGAGGTCGCTGGCGACCACCTCGGCGCCCGCCTGCGCGGCCGGGATCGCGGCGTTGCCGGTGCCGGCGGCGACGTCGAGGACGCGCTCGCCCGGGCCGATCCCGGCGGCCTCGACCAGGCGCGGCCCGAGCGGCAGCAGGAAGGTCTCGACCATCGACGGGTAGTCGCCGGAGGCCCACATCTTGCGGTGTTTCTGCTTCAGCTCGCTGGGGGTCACTGCTCGATCTCCTTTTTGGTTCGCTTGATGATCCTTATCTAAGCCTCGCGCCACAAGCGATCAACTTCAAGATCTGCAGTTAGGCGCGTACACTCGGCGGGATGCCGGAGAGCTACGGACAGTTCTGCCCGGTCGCCCAGGCCGCGGAGGTCCTGACCGAGCGCTGGACGCTGCTCGTCCTCCGCGAGCTCTTGATGGGGAGCAGCCGCTTCAACGAGCTGCAGCGCGGGGTGCCGCGGATGTCCTCGTCCCTGCTCAGCAAACGGCTGCGGGAGATGGAGCGCTCGGGGCTGTTGCGGCGGGAGAAGCTGCGGGGCGAGCGCGGCTACCAGTACCTGCTGACCCCCGCCGGCGAGGCGCTGGGGCCGCTGGTCGTCGGGCTCGGGACCTGGAGCCGGGAATGGCTGAAGCGCGAAATCAGCGCCGAGGAGGCCGATCCGGCGCTGTTGATGTGGGACGTGCGGCGCAGCATCCGCCTCGACCGGCTGCCGGGGGAGCGGGTGGTGACCTTCTTCCGCTACCGCGACGCCGAGGAGGGCAAACGCGCCTGGTGGCTGGTCGCCGAGCCGGCCGGTGCCGACCTCTGCTTCACCGATCCCGGCTTCCAGGTCGATCTCCAGGTCGATGCCGAGGCGCAGGCGATGGCCGAGGTCTGGGTCGGGCGGGTCGAGCTGGGGGCGGCGATGCGCTCGCGCCGGGTCCGCGTCACCGGCCCCGAGCACCTGGTGCGGAGCATGCCCGACTGGCTGGGCCTCAGCACCTTCGCCTACCCGGACCCCGAGGCCGAGTTCGCGTCCCGGCAGGAGGCGGCCGCCCGCGCCTAGCGCGGGGCGGCGAGCGCAACCGGGATTGCACGTGGGCGCGGCGGAAAGCGAGTTTCGCCGCGCCCGCCTACGG
The DNA here is from genome assembly GCA_035318125.1 of Solirubrobacterales bacterium. GTDB lineage: Bacteria > Actinomycetota > Thermoleophilia > Solirubrobacterales > 70-9 > VAYN01. Next base: position 9,987 of record DATHFL010000178.1, read on the forward strand.
TTTTCCCCATCTCTCGTCGCTTTGCGATAGCCATCGCCGTGGCCGCCTCGTGCTGCCTGCTGGTCCCTGCCGCCTTCGCCGCCAGCACCTCGGAGAAGCTGGAAAAGGTCGAAGAGAAGATCGGCGCCGCGCAGGAACGCGAAGGCGTGCTGACCTCGGAGATCGAAGCGATGGCCGACGAAATCTCCGCCCTCGAAGGACAGGTGAGCGCGCTGCGCAACCAGGAGGCGGCCGCCGAAGAAGAACTCGCCGCCAAGCAGGCGGAACTCGACCGGGCCGAGGCCGAACTGCGGGTGGCGCTGGACCGGCTGGAGACCCTGCGCGGGCGGCTGAAGCGGGCGCTGGTCAACCTGCGCCAGCGCCTGATCGCGATCTACACCTACGGCTCGACCGAGGACATCGCCTCGGTCGTCCTCGCCGCCGAGGACTACGGCGACATGGTCGCCCGCACCGAATACTTCGAGGCGATCCGCGACAGCGACGAGGCGCTGGCCGAGCGGGTGCGGACGCTGCGCGACGAAGCGAAGAAGCTGGTGCGGGTGCGGAAGATCGCGAAACTGACGATCGAAGACGCGCGCAACGCGATCGCCGCCAAGGAGCAGCGGCTGGAGGTGACCCGCTCGACCCTGGAGTCGCGCGAGGGGGCGCTGCTGGCGGCGCGGGCGAAGCGGCGGAGCGCGCTGAACGGGATTCAGAGCGAGGTCCACCAGCACGAGGAGATCGCCGCCGACCTGCGGGCCAAGATCGCGGCGGAAATCGCCGCGGCGACCGGCGGCATGCCGCTGCCGGCCGGGCCGCTGCCCTCGCCGAGCGCGGCGGGGCTGATCTGGCCGGTCGAAGGGACGCTGACCTCCGGGTTCGGCTACCGCTGGGGCCGCATGCACGAGGGCATCGACATCGCCGCCCCGGAAGGGACGCCGATCCGCGCCGCCGCCTCGGGCAACGTGATCCTGATGCAGTCCGAGTACGAAAGCGGCGGCTATGGCAACTACACCTGCATCGACCACGGCGGCGGTCTCTCCACCTGCTACGCGCACCAGTCGAGCTTCGCCACCTCGATCGGCACCGGCGTCAGCCAGGGCGACCTGATCGGCTACGTAGGCAACACCGGCCACAGCTACGGCGCCCACCTCCACTTCGAGGTCCGCATCAACGGCGAAGCCACCGACCCCCTCGGCTACCTCTAACAGCCCCCGAACTGCATCAAATTTCCTACCTGCTGGGTTGGAAATTTGATGCAGTTCGGATGGGGGGCGGCTACATTGGCCCCTTGTGGCGGAGCTGATCCTCTATGCGATTCCGGCGTTCGTGCTGTTGCTCGTCGTCGAGCTGCTCTCGTTCAGGTACGCGCGGGACGACGACCTGGTCGGCTACGAGTCGCGGGACACCCGCACCAGCCTGACGATGGGCGGCGGCAACGTCGCCATCAACGCGGTCTGGAAGCTGGTCGTGATCGCCGTCTACGCCGGCCTCTACGAGCTCACCCCGCTGCGGATGCCGGCCGACATGTGGTGGACCTACGCGCTGCTCTTCTTCGCCGACGACCTCGCCTACTACTGGTTCCACCGCATCCACCACGAGGTGCGGGTCTTCTGGGCGAGCCACGTCGTCCACCACTCCTCCCAGCACTACAACCTCTCGACCGCGCTGCGGCAGACCTGGACGCCGATGACGGCGCTGCCGTTCTGGGCGCCGCTGGCGCTGCTCGGCTTCCCGCCCTGGATGATCCTCACCCAGCAGGCGATCAGCCTGATCTACCAGTTCTGGATCCACACCGAGCGGGTGAAGAAGCTGCCGGCGCCGCTCGAGTACGTCCTCAACACGCCCTCGCACCACCGTGTCCACCACGGCGCCAACGAGGTCTACCTCGACCGCAACTACGGCGGCATCCTGATCGTCTGGGACCGTCTCTTCGGCAGCTTCCAGGGCGAGACTGAGCGGGTGCGCTACGGCCTCACCAAGAACATCCGCAGCTTCCGCCCGACCCACGTCGCTTTCCACGAGTTCAAAGCCCTCGCCCGCGACGTGCGCGGCGCCAAGAGCTGGCGCGAGCGCCTCGCGTTCGTCTTCCGCGGTCCCGGCTGGTCACCCGACGGCGGCGAAGGCGGCAC